>QFOI01000540.1 GCA_003241175.1 Pseudopedobacter saltans | reverse complement strand
AGGACCAGTTTGCCAATAAACTACAAATAAAACGTTCTTTATTGGGAGCTTATGAGGAAGAACGCGCAGAACCCAGACTGGAAGTATTGGAACTTATTGCAAATATTTTCAAATTGAGTTTAGATGATTTGCTCCTCAAAGATCTTAGTATTCCCAATGGTGGCGGCTCTTATATAGATAGACGTCGTGCCATAAAGTTGAGTGCAGAAAGTCATCACCCCGAAATTTCGTTTGTACCAGTAAAAGCTGCCGCAGGTTACTTGGCAGGTTACGGCGATCCAGAATTTGTGGAAGAATTGAATTCTTTTACGCTTCCTATGTTAGCACCAGGCGACTATCGTGCTTTTGAAATAACAGGTGATAGCATGCTTCCTACTCCAAGTGGTAGTATTGTTGTAGGGGAACGTGTCGAGAACATTGATGATGTGAAAAATCATAATCCCTATATCGTTGTAAGCAAAAATGGAGGAATCGTATTTAAACGTATCCAAAGAAATAATCGTGTAAAAGATGCCGTCATGCTAGTAAGCGACAACACCTTATTTGAACCCTATCCTATTGGTTTGAAAGAGATTGTGGAGCTTTGGAGTGCTAAGATGATAATGACTAAAGTCCCTTCCCAACAAAGATGGGATGTTGACCAGTTGGCGGGAATGGTCAGTTCTCTCCAAGACCAGGTGGCGACATTGCGTAAAAAAGTGAAATAACCTGTTGTGCATTTAGGAAAATAATGAGAGAAAATAAGAGATTGCTTCGGCATTCTTCCTCGCAATGACGTACATTTTTGTTGAAATGCGATAGCAGTCAAACGTCATTGCGAACGAAGTGAAGCAATCTAAGTACCGAATTAATGAAAAAATTCTCGAAATGCACAACGGGTTGAAATAGTTTGTTTTTAGTTTCATTGTTGATTTTGGATCGATTGTAAAATCGATCCTTTTTTATTATTTTAAGCACAATCATTGCTATCTGTTTGCCTATTGGTATCTAAACCTTAAATTTGCGGTCTTAAAATCAAAAAGAATACATGTTCAATAGCTTAAGTGAACGTTTGGAGTCGGCGTTTAAAAACCTCAAAGGAGAAGCCCACATATCCGAACTTAATATTGCTAACACCATCAAAGATATTCGTCGTGCCTTACTAGAAGCCGATGTTAACTATAAGATTGCAAAGGAATTTACGGATAAGGTAAAAGAAGAGGCTCTTGGATCAAAGGTTCTAAATGCAGTAAGTCCAGGCCAACAAATGGTCAAGATCGTACAAGACCAACTGACGGAACTCATGGGCGGTACGGAATCCGAATTCAATATTTCCGGTAAGCCTGCCGTAGTTCTGATTGCTGGTTTGCAAGGTAGTGGTAAGACTACGTTCAGTGGTAAATTGGCCAATTACTTAAAAAACAAGAAGAACAAAGCTGTCTTATTGGTTGCAGATGATATCTATCGTCCTGCAGCGATTGATCAGTTGAAAGTACTTGGTGAACAAGTAGACGTGGAAGTGTATAGCGAACCTGAAAATAAAAACGCAGTTTCCATTGCACAAAATGCCATCGCTTACGCCAAGGAAAAAGGCAAAAACGTTGTTATTATAGATACGGCTGGTCGTCTGGCTGTCGATGAACAAATGATGACAGAAGTTGCAGATATCAAAAATGCTGTCAATCCAACAGAAATCTTGTTCGTTGTCGACTCCATGACTGGCCAAGATGCGGTTAATACAGCCAAGACGTTCAATGACAGATTGGATTTCTCGGGGGTTGTTTTGACTAAGTTGGATGGTGATACTCGGGGTGGTGCAGCCTTAACCATTAAATATACGGTTCAAAAACCCATCAAGTTCGTAAGTTCTGGTGAGAAGATGGATACGCTGGATGTATTCTATCCGGAACGTATGGCGCAGCGTATATTGGGAATGGGGGATATTGCTTCTTTGGTTGAAAAAGCGCAGGAACAATACGATGAAGAACAGGCAAAAAAATTAGAAAAGAAAATACGTCGCAATGCTTTTGATTTTCAGGATTTTCTGGATCAATTGCAACAGATCAAACGTATGGGTAACCTAAAAGATCTGATGGGAATGATTCCTGGCGTAGGAAAGGCGATTAAAGATATTGACATAAGTGATGACGCCTTCAAGGGTA
>QFOI01000539.1 GCA_003241175.1 Pseudopedobacter saltans | reverse complement strand
TCGGAAATCATTTTCTTTTTCCTATCATCATTAGATAGGTTCTCAATTCTACTTTCATAAACATTAATAAAATCAGAATGCAACATTTCATATGCTGGAATTTTTGACTGTAAGTAATCAAAATCAGCTTCACGAATGTGTCTTGGTACTTCTTCCATCATTATTCCATATTTGAAAATTTCGGCTTTGCAGATTTCAAATATTTCTTTTGATTTAAAAAGTTCTACATCTTTTACACTGTCGTCTAAAAGTATTTTGGGCTTAGAAATGTTCATCAGGTTCTTTTAACATTACAACATTATTATACATGCATACTATATAATGTATGACAACTCGAATAGCTTTACACTATAGCTCTCGGGGGATTTTTCTATCGCTAATAAATTGATATATCACTCCCTTTATCCGCTTTTCATTTTTAGTTCAATTATGTTTTTAAGTATTTTTTAGTATCCCCAATATAATTATTCTCGATTTTTGAATAATCCCAGAAGTGTGTTTTCAAGAAATGCCATTGATGTAAAGTGTAGTGCTAGTATTGTTGGTGGGCACTATGGGCGTAGGTATGGATCAGAGAAGTCTGTGAATGAATTCTGTAATAACTGGAATATTTTCATAAAGGCCACGCCCTGCAACTGATGCCAAAACACTACCCAACCATTTCATTGATTTGTCTTTCAGTGTAGCCTTGTCCTTCCCACTTTGGACTACTATTTCTTTCAAATTATCAATATCTTTCTTTGCGACACCTAATCTTTCAAGTTCAGAATAATCCTCAATTGTAAAAATAGTTTGAATATCTTTCTGCTCAACATTTTGTCCAGCTGCAATATTCAAAGGATTGTTGTTGCCATAAATGTTGTTCGTTATTATGTTTTGAACTTTTCCATATTTGCTTTTGTTTCTTCAAATTCATTGGAAATTGATTATCAAGCTCTAACAAGGTATCAAGTAGCTTCTGCTTTGTAAGCTCAATAATATTTTGAAATTGTCCTTTTCCAATTTTTCTGTATCCACCCATAACCCAATCATGATATCGGTCTCCGTAAGAAATATTATATGCTTCTTCCGCTGTTAGTTGTATGTAACCTATCTCTTTTAATTCTGAAATTTGTTGTTCAATTACTGAAATGGGCTCTAAAACTTTGAAATAGTTAACTTCCTCATAAAATTCAGGATTTGCGCCCTCGGCAACCATTACTGGTTTTGAGCTTGTTTGCCCATTTGGTAAACGGTGTGTTATAAACATTTGGCAATTAATCCTTCTATATTCGGGTAATGATTTATTATTATACTCGTAACCTTCTAGCTCATTACGTAACCACTCTTTAAAATTGTCACTATTTACTTTATAGGCAAGTAACTTAGAGCGACTTAAAGCTTGGGACAAATTTATCTTGTCATATGCAAGGTCTGATATTAAATCTTTAATCATTATAATGTGTTAAATAAGCTCCTACCCAATGGGAAACTAATAGAAAAGGTTTTGGATGTATTGAACTGAAAATTCCAATTTGTATAACAAATATCGATTTATTTTCACCGTTTCTAACAGATGAGATTCTCTTCATTGTAGCTATTCATTATCATCATAATGGTTTTCCTCAATATATTTTATTGCTGTTTTAGAAATATCATTTACAGTAAATCGAATATCGTCCATAGATAATTGATCATCATAATGATTTTCCAGATAATGATCCAATCCATCGTATGTTGTCACGCGTTCAATAGAGTAGAAGTATTTTTCGAAGTTGAAGAAAACATATACCCTAAAATTCAATTTGGGTGGCAATAGTTTATACCCTTCCCAATTAAATTCCATGCCGAATCGCTGAATATTAAATTCTTTATGTGCCTCTAACCATGTTTTTAAGTCTACCGTTTCGACAACCATTCGTCCTCCTGCTCTTTTTTGAATATCATAGGATGGGCTGTTTTTCTCTGAAAAAATATATCGTCTCTCGGCTGTATGGAATAGGTCGTCAAATTGAGAAAGCGTTTTTATCAATTTTTCAAACAATGTTATGCCGGAGACAGAAAGAATTCTAAGAATATCATTAGGTGTTCCGATATGAGCTCTTTGTTTGTTTTTACCAACTAAATTCTTTTTCAATAGGGATATTTCTTTGTCTATATCTCCTTCCTCTTCAATACTTTCTCCTTTAGCCGCTTTAATAGCTATATTAAGTGACCATTCTAATTGTTCAGCTATATAAGCAATGAACGGTTCATAATCTCCAATATCAGCCAGATGTAGTACCCTTAAATAATTTGCCTTATCTGAAGATTTAATAATAACCGGAGGTAATCCATTGCGAAGTAATACATAATTTAACAACAATCGGGAAACCCGACCATTACCGTCGTCGAAAGGATGAATACGGACAAATTTATAATGTAGCATCGCTGCTAAAGTGACCGGATATAATGCCCCTTCTTCGCTATTATACCATTCAATAAGTTCCTGCATCTCCATGGGAGTGTCCGTCGGTGATGCATATTCGAATATTTCCCCATTGGCTAAACGGACAGAATTGGGAAATTCCTTATAATTACCTACACTGATTCGCCTTCTAGTATTGTCTCCATTAGGAGTAATGGCATCTTTCCAAAAGGGTCTCACCAATAAAATTTCGTTGAGATTTTTTATGAATTGTTCTGTCAATGGACGTTCCTTGTCTTTAGCGGATTCTTCTACCATTTGAAATGCTACATCATGAGCTTTCATTTCCTCATATTCGCGCATAGTATGATTGCCCATGGTATCATCAAAAATTAATAATAATTCGGTCTCTCCATAGGTAAGGGTATTTCCCTCCAAATGGTTAGAATTATAGTTAAATTCAAGACGAAATTTTTTATCCAATATTTTTTTTGCACCTGATTCCAATGGTTGAAGAGATCTCCATTCTTTTTCCAAATTATCTATATGGTCGAATATGTGAGACATATTTTTATTTTAAATTTGAGCGTATCTTTTTCCTCAAGATTAATTACTCTTCGCCTTAACATTGGCTTTAAGCATTTCCAATTTTTTCTGACTTTCCTTGAGTTTCTCTT
>QFOI01000538.1 GCA_003241175.1 Pseudopedobacter saltans | reverse complement strand
CGATGTGCCGTACAATTTGCCTCAACCATTGGTATCAAAAAAGACAAATACAGCTTTGTGGGAGCCGATGGCGAGCATGAAGCGTCCATAACAGACACCGGCTGGGTCAATCTAAAAATGAAAGACGTCAATGGCATGAAAAAGATGTATGATGATTGGTTGATCAATACAGGCGTGCCACATTACGTAAAATTTGTGGAAAACGTGAAAGATGTCAATGTGGTCGAAAAAGGCAAAAAGATTAGATACAGTCCTGAGTTTATTACTGAAGGAGTTAACGTAAACTTTGCACAGAAGTTGAGCGACTCTGACATTTTTGTCAGAACTTACGAGCGCGGAGTCGAAGATGAAACGTTGAGTTGTGGTACGGGAGTTACAGCAGCAGCGCTTGCAGCGGCACATAACGATAGAGGATTTAACCGGGTAGAAGTGGAGACATTGGGCGGTCACCTTGCTGTGGAATACGACAAATTGGACGATGAAATATTTGACAATATTTGGTTGTGTGGACCAGCAGTTAATGTCTTTAGCGGAGAAGTTTCTATTCCGGAAGAATCCGATGAACATACAATATGATCCAATATTTTTTTAATAAAGAAGGACAGACTTTAGAAATTTCCAAACCTGAAAATGGTGCTTGGATCAATCTGGTTCCTCCGTTTAAAGAGGAAGAGTTTGTAGAGATTTCTGACGAGCTTGATATTCCTATTGAGTTTTTAAGAGACTCTCTCGATATAGATGAACGGCCACGTTTTGAAAAAGAGGACAATACAAAATTTATTGTATTGAAAACCCCTACGGAAAACAATTCCTTCAACGAAAGCGATGCCTTCTACATTACGATTCCGATCTGTATCATATTGACACACAATCAGATTGTAACGGTGAATTCGTTTGACAATGCCGCTATCAAGAAGTTTTTGAATTCTTTTCAAAATCGTCATCCTGACAAAAAAAGCATGATGGTTTTGAAAATAGTCGAAAAGATGATCCAAAACTTCATGGAATACCTAAAAGAAATCAACCAAAAAACAAATCAGTACGAACAACAACTTTACGATAGTTACAAAAATGAGCAGCTGTTAAATCTGATGCGCATCCAAAAAAGTTTGGTTTATTTCATTACCTCTTTGCGTACCAATGAGATGATGTTGTTGAAACTTTCCAGAACAAATTTTCTTGGTTTGACAGATGATGAACGCGATTATCTGGATGATCTGCTTGTTGATTTGAGTCAGGCACTGGAAATGGCCAATATCTATTCCAACAACTTGACTTCCACGATGGATGCTTTCGCGAGTATTATCAACAATAACATGAATACGGTGATGAAACGCTTGACATCCATAACTTTAATCATTTCGATACCTTCTCTTGTAGCGGGAATTTATGGTATGAACGTCGACATTCCTTATCAGCATTCCGGTCATGCATTTTATATTCCAGTTATTATTTCATTGTTATTTTCCATTGTTTTGAGTGCCTATTTTTTCAAGAAAAAATGGTTCTAGTAATATGATTGGCGAACTTACTGTACGAGTCTATGGTTTTCTGATAAATGCTGAAAAGGGGTTATTGGTTAGTGACGAATATATTCGTGGTGGATTTTATACGAAATTGCCCGGTGGAGGTTTGGAATTAGGAGAAGGTACAAAGGATTGTCTGAAAAGGGAATTTATGGAAGAAGTTGGTATTGAGGTTTCCGTTGGAGAACATATTTATACCACTGACTATTTTCAACCATCCGCTTTCAAAAAAGGACAACAATTTATGGGGATCTACTATTTTGTCCATACTGAAAATACATCCCAGATAAAAACGCACACAAAATCATTTGATTTCGACCCCAGTCAAATCAAGAATCCAAATGGCGAGGCCGAATCTTTTAGATGGATTCCCTTATCTGAATTAAGCGAGGATTTGTTTCCATTACCGACAGATAAAATTGCAGTTAGGATAGTATTGAAAGAACTACAAAAAAAATAAAATAATACCCTCACCTAAATCCCCTCCAAATGGAGAGGACTTTTTTTATAATCATATTTCTATTAACCCGTTGTGCATTTAGGAAAATAATTAGAGAAAATAAGAGATTGCTTCGTCATTCTTCCTCGCAATGACGGACATTTTTGTTGAAATGCGATAACAG
>QFOI01000537.1 GCA_003241175.1 Pseudopedobacter saltans | reverse complement strand
GGGTGGAAAGTAACATTATATGCAGACAATAATTTCTCCGGTCAATCATGGGTGCTTACCGCAAATAACGATTGGTTGGGAGGGCTTTCGCCCAACGCAAATGATGTGGTTTCTTCTTTTAAAATAGAGTAACGCAAATTATTGATGGACAAACATTTAACCTAAAAGGCTTTCGATTATTTAAGCCTTTTAGGTTAAAGTAATTTTTAGATTCCATATTTAAAAATACTTAGAAAGCTCTTACCATTTCAAGCTCTAGTTTTTTTGCTTCCTCTCCAGCAACTTGTGCAAAATTTTCGGTTGAATTTGCATAGATGATACCACGACTGGAATTAATCAGCAGACCGATTTCTTTGTTTTTTCCAAATTCAGAAACTTCTGAAAGACTTCCGCCTTGAGCACCAACACCTGGAACCAATAGAAAATGATCTGGAACGATCGTACGTATATGGGCCAACTGTTTGGCTTGTGTCGCTCCTACTACGAACATTAGATTTTCCGATGTACCCCACTGGGATATAGTTTTCAAGATTTTTTCATAAAGACATTCCCGTCCAAAAGATAGCATTTCGAAATCTTGTGCACCTTTATTGGACGTTAAGCCTAATACGATTGTTACCTTGTCTTCATATTCCAAAAAAGGACGAACACTATCTTCACCCATGTATGGAGCAACAGTTACGGCATCGAAAGGCAATGTTTCGAAAAAAGTTTTTGCATATTGAGCTGAGGTATTGCCAATATCTCCGCGCTTAGCATCCGCAATCGTAAAATGTGTCTTGGGAATGTAATGCAAGGTCTCTTCCATCTCTTTCCATCCTTGCAAACCTCTAGCCTCATAAAAAGCAGTATTGATCTTGTAGGAAACACAAAAATCTTTGGTAGCATCTATGATGGCCTTATTGAAAACGACCACTCCATCTTTTTCCTTTTTAAGATGGTTGGGTAATTTATTGACATCAGTGTCCAATCCAACACACAGATAATTTTTTTTCGAAAAAATAGCTTCTACTAATTGTTTTTTGTTCATATCTACAAGATGAGGTCGCAAATATAAAATTTCTAATTTGGAAAGTAAGGAAACTGTATTTTCGTATCTATATGAAAAGAATTCTTTTTTTATTTTCCATATTGTTGACAACAATCGCAACTTCCAATTCCTATGCGCAACAAGATTCATCTGGAATGCGTATTAGTGTCCTGACCTGCGCTCCAGGACCCGAATTGTACTCTACATTTGGACATACAGCCATAAGAGTTGTAGATAGTGCTACTTTTAGCGATGTTGTTTACAATTATGGAGTCATTGGTGAAACCTTGAACTATGATGATCCAAGATTTTATATCCGGTTCATGCAGGGAAAAATCAAATACATGTTGGATGCCTACAGTTTTCGTGACTTCATGTATGAGTACCAGTCCGAACAACGTAGTGTATGGGAACAAGAACTCAATCTTTCCGATATCCAAAAAAAGGAGTTATTAGCTAAACTCACAGACAATCTGAAAGAAGACAAGCGGTATTACAAATACGATTTTTGGCTGGACAACTGTTCTACAAGACCTAGAGACATTTTATACAACTCTTTGTCAGGTTTGAAACTTGAGAAACCAATAATCCAACCCAATACGACACCTAGAATGTTGATCCACTCCTATCTGGATAAGGCAGGACAATCTTGGTCCAAATTGGGGATAGATATATTGTTGGGACAGTTGATGGATAAACCAATCAATGACAAAGGGGCTATGTTTTTACCTGAATATTTGATGAAAGGTCTTACAAACACAACTAATAATGGCAAACCGATTGTCAGTACACAAAAAACCATTCTTGATCTCCCCTCTCCTATTGAGCCTAGCGGGCAATATGTTCCTTTTACGTTTGTATTGATTTTCTCAGTGGTTTATTTTGGGTTATATTGGTTATTGAGAAAAAAGAAAAACAGTTATAAGGTTTTGGATTCATTTTTATTTTTCCTAACTGGGCTTTTGGGATTGCTGTTGGTTGTCATGTGGACAATGACCGACCATACCGTTTGTAAAAACAACTGGAATATATTGTGGGCTATACCAACCAATGTAATAATTGCCTTTCTTAATCAAAAGAAGAGGAAGTGGTTACCCAAATATTTCCTTTTTTGTTTTCTGATTTC
>QFOI01000536.1 GCA_003241175.1 Pseudopedobacter saltans | reverse complement strand
TCTAGTAGTAACATTGGATTAGGGACATAAAAAAACAGGGATTTCGTCTTGCAATGAAATCCCTGTTCAAAACCGTGGACTAAAAATGCCACTATAACATATTACATCAACAAATCTTCCGTGATAAGGTATCCATCCTGTTGGATAGTTCCAATAGGTCTTCTGAAATAGCGCTTCTTCCTTCCCTGTACTCAGTCATGCATTGTACAACCGATATATAAAAAATCGATTTGTAAATAAGGTTTTTCATATTTTCTTTTTCTTCAGTCGACAACGGTATGTTTTCCCCTTGTACAAAAACACGTTTTTGTAGTTTAGTTCCATCCAACAGTAACCGGGATTGACCGTTTTCTTCTTTGAGTATCTCAAATCCAGTAGCCAGTGCTAGATGTCGACTTGCTGTGTACATTTTATCGCTCAACGAAGACCGGCTGATGGTTGTCCTTAAAATGGGTGTCCTTTGCAGTAAATGGGGCAATACGGTCTCTTTCAAGGCCGTTTTCATATGACCTTTTCTTCTATGGGACGTAGAGGTATAGGCATATAGTTCCGTTTCCAACTCCAGAACCGCTCCTATATAATTTTCTTTGTCTTTTATGAGGTAAATATCTGTTGGTTGTTCATTTTCTTTTATCGACCATATTCTTGCCAATTCAATGGATTCAGATAGTTTACGGGTTACGAAATAACGGTTTATAGTCTTACCGTTATTTAACTGTTCCAATAAATTTTTGAGGTATTTGTCTTGCTGCATTTGTTTTGTTTAAGGAAGGTTGATAAAGAAGAATTATAAACTATAAATGATGAATTTATAGTTTATAATTCATGAGTCCATAGTCCTGGTAAATTACTAGCGACGCATTCCTTTGGACGGAGCGGCATCGGTCTTTTCCATCTGGGATTTCCGTGCGTTGCGTTTAGGAACGGTCGTTTCCTTGACGGAGGATTTGATCTCCTTTGCGAAGTGCTCGGACTGCTTTTCCCCCAATTGTTCTTTGGACGCTATCGTGTTTCCGTTCGCTTGCAAGATACGGTTGCCTGTTTTGTCGAACACGTCGATGGCCTTGAACTGTGGATTGGCTACGATAGTGTTTTTCATATCCTTTCCGTCCATTACCATGTCCACTGCGACTGCGTTTCCCTTCTTTATGGAACTAGTGATCCATTTGGGTAGATCCTTACCTTCTTCTTTTTTGAGAGGAAGACTCCCGAGCGCCTTTTCCATATCGAAACCGTAGGATGGGAAGTAGGTCTTTCGTTCATGGTTGCCGTTTTCTTTTTTGTTCTGGAAATTGATCTGTGTCCACAGTTCCTGACGGCTTCCGTCTTCTAGCTTGATGGACTTGGCAACAGCTCTTCCTTCTAGAAGGTTGACGGCCTCACGCGTGGTGATGCCGTGGTTTTTGGTAATGGCAAAATACTGCGTCCGTTCCGGGTTCTCTTTCAGTGTTGCCTGGTAGCCGTTGAAAAAGTAGACATCCGGTTGTTTTTCGGATTGTTTGAAATCCAGTTTAAAAGAGGTCTCCTTTCCGGAAACATGTAGTTGTAAAGGGATGGAAAACTCTTTTGTCTGTTTGCCGATTTGCTCGTTCAATACCTTGTTGGCTTCAATGCCAAAACCGCTGTAGTAGAGTCCTTTTTCAAGGTAAGCGATGTTTTCCGCTCTTGTTATTTCTTTTGCCATAGTCGTTCGGTTAAATTATGAATTAGGAATTATGATATGTGATATTTGATATATGAAATGAGAAATACTCTTTTACTATAAATTGGTTTTATCCATGGTCAATTTTAAACTGTCAACTGTCCATTGATTAAATTCTTCTGCTTCGTTTTTGCTCCATTCCCTCCACTTGTTTAATGGGTTTTCTAGGAATACGAACAATCTTTGTGGCATCCACCTTGGTTTTCAGTGGATGTGCCGCCATCTTTTGTGGATGTATGCTGACATTGGTTTCGTTGGATAAAGGTCTTCTCTCTGCGACAAATTGCTTTATGCGCCTATATCCGTTTTTAACCACCCTTTCCGCAACACGTACGAACCTTCTGGTGTAGCGTTCCAGCCTGTTGGGATAGAGTTGCTTTTCCAGATGACGGTTGCCAGCGCGCAGCATACGTAGCCTTACCTTGTCGTCTAGGGAAAGGCGGCCACCACGGTGGCTTCGGTGGATCCGT
>QFOI01000535.1 GCA_003241175.1 Pseudopedobacter saltans | reverse complement strand
GTGCGTTGCTGATATAGTGTATTTTGATCGGTGCGGGCTTGATTACTTTTTTGCGACCACCCCAAAACCTGACTGTGCTGTCCTTTGGCATCTCAATATAGATGGCAGGCACACGATAGGAAGTATTGGTTTTGCCTTTGGTGTATTGGCCGATGTACCAAAACACGGCTGCAATATCTTTTAAATCGTCTTTAATCGCTTTATAAACGTTGTAGGTAAACATATTTTGAATGATGAATTGTGAATGATGAATTTTGAATGCCCTCCCTTTTAGGGGAGGGATTGGGTGGGGCTATGATTTGCCCAACCGGATAAGGTCACGGACAATCTTGTTGTTGATACTTTCCAATAGTTTAGGTGAATTTCCCATGAATTGGCGTTTTGGCATGGTAATATCATGTGCACCTACTTTCGCTTTTTTACTGAATGAGGCATTTTCATTATTCTTTGCAAAAAGTGTTTTTCCTATGTACTTTCCGCCAGTATGAACCTTATGGGTTACTACACGTTCTTTTTCGGGCACATGTATTGTCCCGCCTTCATTGTGTATTTCCGAATATGGGAGGTCAGAAGAAACAACAACCGTACTTCCTTCCACACGGTAATCAATGGATTCGGCAAGATCACCACTCTTTGTTAATATTTTTTGATTATTGGTACTGCCTGACCGCTTTGTTTTTCTGCTTTCCCATTTTTTATCATCAAACCCCTCATTTTGGAAATTTTCTTTGAAATGGTTTACAGACTCGACGCCTATGACGGTGAAGACATCTTCTTGTATGTATCTTTCCATTTCTGAAAGTTCATTGATCATTTTGTCCGCTCCGGAAACATTTTGATTATCCATAAATATTGTATCTTTGCATTACAAAAGAGATTTGACAGCCTTAGGGCATTTATCATAAAAAAACGGAGGCACGCCACATCGGAAACAGAACCACCGTGTTACACAAGTCGGAATTTTATTCCGGCTTGTTTTGTTTTTGTGGGTTTTTAAGCCATTTCCCTTTATAATTTACCCATACATCGCCAAAGTCTTTCATTTCGGGAAAGTTGAATTTTTTACCTATTTGGTCAATAACGTCATTTTCAGATAATAATGAAATCTCTTTCACCTCCAAAACGGCTGCATTTCCTTGTTGCCTTGCTGCATCCAAAGCACTCATTATAGATTTCTTACCGGATGCACTAATTGTTTTAAGGTCTGCATATTCATTATCAATTGCGTAATCTGGATTTTTACCATCTTTAACTTTGGGCAACAACTTTTCGCGCAATCCTATATCTTCCACTTTTGGAAGAATCTTGATTGATTTAGGTGCGACTTTTGAATTTGCCAAATCCCTTGCAGCATTTAAAGCTTCCTTATAATCGCCATTTTGCACAATTGCCATAGGATGTGCCATCACTTCACATCCTGTAGCCTTACTAGTATATACTGATACATATGGTGCAGACTCTGCAAACTCATTATCAACAATTGATTTTGCTTCTTTAATCAATTTAGGCTGATCTTTCGGTGATACGGATTTGATATAATCGGATTTTTCCAAATCAAATACTTGTCCTGTTTTTCCCGGATTGAATGCAAAAGCGGGATCAGGTGCAGGCAGATTGGAAGGAATGTCGGTAACATCTTCGTCAGTAACACTCCATGGACATTTACACCCCCATGCATTGATTGGTAAAATAGTCGACCAAATGGGATCATCTATTGGACGTATTAATCCATAATAAGCTTCATGTTGGTGACGTGGGTGGGCTGATTTTGAACGGCCATATTTAATGTTTGGATAAAGATGTTTTGTTGATTGTGCCTTTTGCCATTGTGCCGCACTACGTGCATTGCGGACACAAGTATCATACTCCACATCGAGATGCGCACCACGGTAGTTGGCATCCAGTTCCCACGCTTTTTGTTTGAATTCCGCTTTGCTGCGCACCTTGCCGTTTTCGTCCGTGACTAGTGCGGTCATTTCATTGATCTGTGCGTGCGCCTTGAATGCAGCAAAACAAGCGGCATTTGTTTGCAACTGTTTTAGGAACTCATAATTGGGCGTACCGTATTCGACTTTGACAATCTCTTTATGAAAACCCTCATTGACACCTTCTTTCAAAGGTGCGTAATGCGTTTCTATCAGTTTCTTTCGGGTAGAGGCGTCAACCTTACCATCGTCA
>QFOI01000534.1 GCA_003241175.1 Pseudopedobacter saltans | reverse complement strand
CTTTTTTTAAAATTGTGTTTATCCGTTCTGTTATTGCGGCCAGCGGTGTGGCGCAACAAGTCTATATAACTAACGGTTCGATCCATGATGTTCATTTTTTGAAGGAGATACAAGCAAAAATGCAAGACTGTTCCATCATTGGCGACAAAGGAAACATTGCCAAGCCACAACAATTGGATCTATTTAGACAGGTAAATATCGGGTTGGAAGTACGCATATAATAATTTATCTAAACAATTGCAACTAGCAATACTAAACCCGCTAGGGAAGTATGTGTTTTTCTGCATTCTTTTTTGATAAGTACCGAAAAATTATTGTAGCTTTTCTATGATATACAACTCTAAAAAATAATAAGTATAGAATTCCAAGCGACGAGAATCCATATAATACTATGAGAAAGTTTGCTGACAAGTCTCATCAAATCATTTTACGCACCTCTAATGGTAGATTAGTTTCACCAATTCCATTAAAATGAATCAAGCACTGATTATCGAAATCTATTATCGAAACGTCCATGTACCCAAATATTTTTGCAAAAATTGATTGTTGTTTCACAATGGACTTGATTTTTTTAATCTCGATTTCCTGAATATTCGCGCTCCAAAAACCGCTGTGCAAAACAAACTTGTCCCCTTCCACAAAACAATAGCAAGGATATGTTTTGAGAATATCTATCATCATTGAAACTATTATTAGAATGAATACAACTAATAAAAGAATACTTACAATTAAAGAGCTCGTACCGCACTTAAAAAAGAGAAGAGCAGGCAAAGTTACTCTTAATATGTAACGCATAATAGAAGGCCGCACATTAAGTCTGTTATCATTTTTGCTTTGAGTATATTCTTTTTTTACATTAAACATTTTTATCGAATAAGATAGTGTCTAAACAGATTATCTTTTGCAAAAATAAATGTCATATTACAACGAAACCATCACATTATCATGCTATTTTATGAGAACTGTTTTACATTGAAACAAGCATTAACAAATTAAATTCTTTATTAATTCTATAATTCTTATTCTTCGTGGCTATCCTATAATAACGTTTTAATCTAGGACTTTTATCGACAATATAAGATCCTAAAAGACACATCACATCAATCAATTATTTTTTTTACATTTACATAAATTTAAGAAACGCTTCGTGAATAATATCAATGTTGTTGTGATTGAGGATGCTGACTCTATTCGCAAAAGTCTTGTTGCGGAATTAATTACGGATACCGAATTTTCAACGGTCCGCTCCTATGGAACTATTGAAAATTTTATTTTTGAAGATAAGGAGGAACCATTCCCAGATGTGGTGGTTCTAGACATACAGTTACCGAAAGTGAATGGCGATGAAGCAATAGACATGATTTTACTTACCTACCCTAAGACAAATATATTAATTTACTCTATGTACATGGATTCTTCGATGATAATTAAATGTATATCCAAAGGAGCTGTTGGGTATATTTTAAAATCACAACATTCCATCAAAGATATAGTAGAGGCTATCAAAATAGTCAAGAGCGGAGGTAGTTATCTATCACCTATTATAGCAAGGAAAGTACTCAACTATTTTCATCCATCAAGTGAAAAAAAGAGTCAAATTTCATTAACGATAAGGGAAGAACAAGTCATGAATGGATTAGTTAATGGATCCTCTTACCAAGAGATAGCAAATGAATTAAATATTTCCATTGATACCGTTAGGACCTATGTAAAAAAAATATATGGGAAAATGCAGGTAAAAAGCAAAGTTCAGTTACTTTCCAAAATAAAAAGCCTTTTTTATATTAAAGAAAGTAACCAGTTATTTTAGCTTTAATTCTACAAGTTGATAACAGAATTAAATTAATAAACCTAAAATTCTTGAACCTAAAAAAAATTGTCACCAGCTTTCTAATAATTATACTTGCAATTCTATGTGCGTCTGCATCTGCACAGAGTGTTCTATTTGACAAGTATACAGCCCCACTGCTAGAAGGTTATGACATTCGAGGTGTTGCCTATGATAACCAAGGGCGACTCTGGCTAGGCTCAAGAGATGGATTATTGTTTTACGATGGTCATAATGTCTACAAGCCTATTAAGGAATTGGCATATACCAATATCTTAAATATCTTTAAAGACTCAAAGAAAAACAGGATTTGGATTTTTACAATAAAAAGCTTTGGTTATCTTGATTTAGACC
>QFOI01000058.1 GCA_003241175.1 Pseudopedobacter saltans | reverse complement strand
TTTCAGCCAACGGATTCCGCCCATGCTATATTTAGAACTGAGGAGAAGATTGTGGATGATAGTACTGCCGAGATGAAAATTTTTCTTATTAATGGTTCCATAAAGGTTCAGGAAGCTAAAGGTATCAAGTCGTCCGATGGCAAGCAGCACAATTATTACAAACAGTATGATCTGAAAGGGATTCTTGTGTCTGAAGCAGAAACGGTAAACGCAAAAACTAAAAGAGCTGTCAAATACCATCCAAATGGCGTGAAAGCAGAAGAACTAATTTATGGTGACATAGATCTACCTATTAAATCAACACGTTGGGATGAAAATGGGACGATAATCCCTTAAATTAATTTTAATAATTTACACACTTCTAATATTTTTTATGGAACTATTTGTCAAATGTATGATCTACATACATGCTTTTATGGGCGGAATTGGATTACTGTCTGGATTGATTACTGTTGCTGTCAAAAAAGGAGGCAAACTGCATCGTAAGCTAGGAAAAGTGTTTACTGTAGGTATGGGAATCAGCTCTTTATTGTCACTTATCATTGCTGTAATGCCCAAACATGAAAACACATTTCTTTTCCTCATAGGCATTTTCACGATTTACATGCTTATCAGTGGCAACCGATCCATTAAATACAAGAAAATGGATGCGGACATGAGGATTCCGCTGGATAAGATTGTTTCGGTATCGATGCTTGTTGGGAGTGTGGTGATGGTAGCTTTGTTCGTTTATTGCTACATCAATAAATTGGGTAATGGCGTTTTGTTCCTTTTTTTCGGATTGTTAAGCGGACTGATGGCTTGGAAAGACTGGAAATTTTACAATACACCTGCTTTATGGAAAAAGAAATGGCTGTCTAATCATATTGGCAAAATGGTCGGAGCATTGATCGCTTCCATTACTGCTTTCATGGTCGCAGGATTAAGTATTCATACCTTGTCAGCATGGATATGGCCAAGTATTATTGGCACTTTCTTCATTATCTATTGGATAAGAAAAACCAAGCCGAAAGAAAAGATCGCCACAACAGCGAATTAGTTGCCTAATAAAAATGAGAAAACGCTCCCAATATGGAAGCGTTTTCTTGTATATTAGGAGGTGATATCCGTATCTAAACATGCATCAATATGGGGCAATCATCCTTTTCGTTCAATACGATGCTATTGATTGTTTTTGGTTTTGTTACGTTGACAAGACTTAGCAGAAATGCTGCTCCCAAAAAGGAAATACTGACCCAGATTACCTGATGGATATTGGAATGTCTGATGACAAATCCGCTTACCATCGTACCAATCGTAATGCCCAAATTAAAAAAAGAGGGTAAAAAGCTATTGGAGAATTCCAGTGATGCCTTTGGTACACCATGGACACCTCTCGTATTGCCTACAAGAAATCCAGCGGTATGTATGAATCCCCAAAGAATTATAATTGCGACCATTGGCATAAAATAACCTCCTAGAAAATACGCCAATACTTCTACCAATATCAAGGCTATCGGAAAATATCGAAAACCGTGGTGCACGTTTTTACTAATGATTTTTCCCATGAGCCAATTGCCGATTATCCCCGCCCCACCAAAAAACAGCAACATAAGGCTCACTTCTTTGCCATCCATTTTTGTGATTTGTGTAAAATAGTCTGCTAGAAAACTGTAAGTTGCAAACATGCCAGCAATCATCAAGAGTATATAGAAATAGTTCACCCAAACGAATGGTTCTTTTAAAATTGATATATCCTGACTGGCGGATTTTGTCCTTTCGACTGGCGTGGAAGGAACGGCGAACAATAATATTAGAAAAGCCACAAGATTAACGGCTCCGGCAGTGTAAAAAGAAGCTTTCCAATTAAATAGATCGGCAAAATAGGTGGTGATAGGCACACCCAAAACGGTGGCGACACTTAGACCCGTCATGACAATGGATATTGCTTTAGGTGCGTCCTTGTCCAAAACTTGCTTCATGGCTAACGTCAATGCAATAGCCCAAAATGCAGGATAAAAAATAGCAGGTAAAATTCTGGAAATAAGTAAAACCGTGAAATTGGGAGCTAAGGCGGATGCTAAGTTGGACAAGATAAATGTCGCCAAAACAGCCAAAAGCATGGTTTTTCGATTGATATATTTTGTTAACGAAGTTACGAATGGACCGCACAAAGCCACCGTTAAAGCAAAACCGCTTAGCAACCAACCAGCCGTATCAATGGAAACATTAAAATGCTTAGCCAATACTGGTAGTATTCCAATTACTCCAAACTCTGTTGTAATGACTCCAAAGACTCCCAATGCGAGGGCATATATAGTTTTGTTCATATATTTACTTATTTAAATATTCAAATATTTCTATGTATTGTGTAAAAAAATATTAAATCTTCAAGGAATTCAATGCTTCAATATAAGCATCCAATACTTCGCCATTGAGGAAATACTTAATGTTTCTTCCTTCTTTTTCTGAAATTAAAAGGTCGGCGTCAACCAATTGCTTGAGATGGTGCGAGACAGAAGGCTGCGTCAAATCCAAAGTCTCGTTGATATCGGAACAGTAAACACAATCCTTTTTAACCTTGAATTTTTGCAGGATAGCAATCCTGTTGCTATCACTCAAAGCTTTTGATATTCTTTCAAACCTCTTATTGTCCATACGCTTTTGCGAAGTTATATTAATATATCGAAATGTTTCAATGTTTTTTTTGCCTTTATACTTTAAAGACTTGCTTCAAAGCCTTCATCCACCAATAATCCTTTACCATCAGCAGCCGTCGTTGCCAATTCATCACAACGATTGTTGTATGGATTGTCGGCGTGACCTTTTACCCAATGAAATTGGACATTGTATTGTGCAGCCACTTTGGCATAACGCAACCAGAGATCTTTGTTTTTCTTTCCACCAGCGAAATTGGTTCTGATCCAGTTGTTGAGCCATTTTTTAGTGATGCTGTCCACAACATATTTACTGTCTGTGTACACTAGAATTGGAATATCCGCACGTTTCAATGATTCCAATGCGGTAATCACTGCCAATAGTTCCATGCGGTTATTAGTCGTTTTTCGGAAACCCTGCGAAAGCTCTTTCTTCTTGTTGCCCCAAAAAAGAAGCACGCCATAACCACCAGGTCCAGGATTGCCACGAGAACTACCGTCAGTGTAAATGATTATCTGTGCATTAGGATCGAAAGCCATCAAATTTGATTTTATTAAGGGAGAAAAAAGCCGCTATAGATTTTATAGCGGCTTTTTAATAATATGTAAGCCTGTTTAAATTGCCGTTTTATATTTTGCCAAAGCCTTGTCAATAGCTAATTTGGTCTCATCGTCACTCCAATTTTCAGGAACGAATTTTTCTCCAATAACGGTTTCGTATAGTTCGATGTAACGTTTGCTGATTTCATCCACTTTTTCGTCGGTCATTTCAGGAACTGTTTGACCTTCTTTTCCCATGAAATTGTTTTCTATCAACCATTCGCGAACAAATTCTTTGCTCAATTGCTTTTGGTGTTCACCTTTTGCTTGTCTTTCTTCAAAACCTTCTTTATAAAAATAACGCGAAGAGTCCGGCGTATGAATTTCGTCCATTAAGAATACTTGCCCATCCAATATGCCAAATTCATATTTGGTATCTACCAAGATCAGTCCTTGCTTAGCAGCTAACTCTTTCCCACGAGCAAAAAGTTTTTGAGTGTAATTTGCCACTTTCTCCCACTCTTGCTCTGACATGAGGCCTTGAGCAATGATTTCTTCTTTGGAAATGTCCTCATCGTGTCCGGCTTCTGCTTTAGTGGAAGGTGTTATAATTGGATTTGGGAAAAAATCATTTTCCTTTAATCCTTCTGGTAATTCCACACCACACAATAGGCGTTTTCCTTCTTTGTAAGTACGCCAAGCATGGCCTGTCAGATTGCCACGGATGACCATTTCCACTTTCAGTGGCTCACATCTTTTCCCGACAGAGACATTGGGTGCGGGCGTATCCAAAAGCCAGTTTGG
Organism: Pseudopedobacter saltans; assembly: GCA_003241175.1. Classification (GTDB taxonomy): domain Bacteria; phylum Bacteroidota; class Bacteroidia; order Chitinophagales; family Chitinophagaceae; genus Rhizosphaericola. Next base: position 8,673 of record QFOI01000058.1, on the reverse strand, counting down.
GCAAATGTCTTTGGTGGCATCCAACATGTATTTGGCTATCTGATTGAGTACCTGTCCTTTATAAGGTATTGGACGAGGAAGGATGACATCAAAAGCGGAAATACGATTGCTGGCGATCATCACCAACAAATCGTAATTGATGGTATATACATCTCTTACTTTTCCTTGATAAAAGGCTGTTTGGTTGAGAAATTGAAATTGTGACATTGTAAAGTAAAAATTTAAAAGGCAAAAATTGCCTGCCTAAATGAAAAAGCAAAGTAAGGAAATCGTGCCGGAAAATAGAAAGGTAGTAAGAAATAATTGTTGGTGATTGAGGCGTTTATCTTATGCAATAATGGTTTAAGAGAATATTTGAAACTTCATCAATTCATCAGTGAATACTTTTAAATTTTTATTTTTCCCTTTTTACTTCAAGTAGTGCACATTTTTTTGTACTTATGCACATGAATTCACATATTAAAATCTGATCGATTTCATAAATGCTTGATTTCCAATTTTATTTTTCGATATTGAATGTTTATAACTGTGGATAAATTCACATTAGAATAATTTGGTATAAAAGTGGGAAAAAGTGTTATTTTGTGGTAGGAAATGGATTAAAATCGTTTCCGATGCATGCATGATTGGATTTTTAGGTGAATATGAAGTAACATTGGACGCAAAAGGGCGTTTTCTCCTACCAGCTGGATTCAAAAAACAGTTGGAGGAAGGTGATGTTAGCTTTGTCATTAACCGTGGATTTGAAAAATGCCTCAGTCTTTATCCTCAAAAAAGCTGGCAACCTATATTCGAAAAAGTCAGCCATCTCAACGATTTCGATCCTAAAGTGCGCCAATTCCGTAGACAGTTTCTAGGAGGTGCTAGCACCATGGACACGGATTCTGCTGGTCGTATATTGATTCCGCCAACTTTACGCGAGTTTGCGGGCCTCACCAAAAACATCATATTAGCGGCCGCAGTGGACAAAATCGAAATATGGGATGCTGATACCTATAAAAATCTATACGATAATTTCTCACCTGAACTTTTCAGTGATCTGGCCAATGAGGTCATGTCGGGCGATACAAAAGAAAAAGAAGGTGCGTAATGTCGAAAAAAGATATACAGCAACATGGGAATGATTACCACATTCCGGTGCTCTTTGAAGAAACTTTGGAATCGTTAAACATTAAACCTGATGGCGTCTATGTTGACTGTACTTTCGGTGGTGGCGGTCATAGTCGTGGTATCTTACAGAAGCTCGGGCCAGATGGTGTATTGATTGCTTTTGATCAGGATGAGGATGCACGGAAAAACCTGCCAGACGATCATCGTATTGTCTTTGTACCTGAAAATTTTAGATATCTGCAACGTTTTTTGCGTTTGCATGGATATGATAAGGTTGATGGTGTATTGGCAGATCTTGGTGTAAGTAGCCATCAATTTGACGAAGGGGATCGAGGCTTTTCGATTCGGTTTGATGGTCCTTTGGATATGCGAATGAAACAAAACCAGAAAATTACGGCGGTAGATATCCTTTTGAATTATGATGCAGAACAGTTGCAAAATATTTTCAGCAAATACGGTGAAGTGAGCAATTCCAAGACTTTGGCAAAGCATATTGTCCAGTCGAGGAGCAATGCTCAGTTGAGGACGATAGATGATTTTAGGAATCTGTTTCAGCCAGTAGTCATGGGTAATCCTAACAAATACTTGGCGCAGGTTTTCCAAGCGCTGCGTATTGAGGTAAATGACGAACTAGGTGCGTTGAAATCCATGCTCGAACAAGTGCCAGAAGTATTGAAAGAAGGAGGAAGAGTAGCAATAATAACGTTTCATTCATTGGAAGATAGATTGGTAAAAACTTTTTTCAAAGAAGAAACATTTGAAAAGAAAATAGACAATCCATTTGTTCAAGATGTTGTGGAGAAGAAATTTCGGATTATCACTAAAAAGCCAATAATACCAACGGATTCAGAGCAAAAACAAAATAGCAGAAGTAGAAGTTCCAAACTAAGGGTGGCAGAACGAATTTAAAAAATGGAAGAAGTAAAAGATACAAAAAAAAACAAGACAAAAGAGTCTATCAAGAGACTGATTAGTTATCAGTGGATTGCGGACAATATTGGTTTTTTCTTGTTTTTGGCAGTATTGGCAGTTGTGTATATAGCGAATGGGCACAGAGCAGACAAGATGTTGCGTGACATCAATGCTGCGTCTTCTCACATTAAAGAGTTACAGTTTGAATACAAGACTTTGAAAAGTGAATTGATGTTTCAAAGCCGTGAATCGGAAATTATAAAATCGGTGGCTCCAATGGGATTGAAGATGAGCAGCGAGCCTCCTATGAAAATCAGATTATTAAATAAAGAAGATAAAAACAAATAAAGCTTCACCAAAGCTGGAGTGGTTAGTGTATGGAAATAAAGAAGGACATATTGTGGCGTGTGTATCTATGCTATATTATAGTTATTCTTTTTTGCGTGGTTATATTGGGAAAAGCTTTTGTCATACAACAGGTACAAGGAAAATATTGGGAAGGAATGAGTGATAGTTTACATCAAAAAATAGTGGATATCGAAGCGAGTCGCGGTACTATTTATAGTGCTGACGGACAGATGCTGAGTACAAGTATTCCACAGTTTGATGTCTACATCGACTTTGGTGCGGATGGCCTTAGACAGAAAAATGGAAAAAGATTTCGAGAAAACGTAGATTCATTAAGTATTGCACTAGCGGATCTTTTTAAAGATGCTTCTGCAGCAGACTATAAAAGAATGTTGACGACTGGTTATAGGGACAAGAACCGTTATTTTTCTTTAAAGAAAAAAATGGGTTATCGCCAATATCAGATATTGAAAACCTTACCACTCGTACGTCAAGGGAGAAACAAAAGCGGTTTTATTGCCGAAGTGCGTAATATTCGTTTAAATCCGTACCAACTTTTGGCCTATAGGACTATTGGTTTGGATAGAGAAAATTCTCAAAAAGTAGGGTTGGAACAGACTTATGATACTATATTGAAAGGTACAACTGGTAGACGTTTGGTAAGGTATATTGCCGGTGGGGTAGGCGTGCCTGTCGATGATGATGTTAATCAGATCGATCCTATTAATGGAAAGGATATTGTGACTACTTTAGATACGCATATTCAGGAAATAACAGAAGAGGCCTTGATGAAAATGATGGTTGGCAATGAAGCGGAAACGGGAACTGCCATCGTTATGGAAGTCAAGACTGGTCAAGTGAAAGCTATTGCTAATCTGGGTCGCCGTCCCGATGGTAACTATTGGGAAGATTTCAACTATGCATTAACTCCAACAGAGCCGGGTTCCACATTTAAGTTGGCAACTATGTTGGCGCTTTTGGATGATCACAAAATTACATTAGACAAACAAGTGAATCTGGAAGGTGGAAAATGGACCATCAACAAGCGAACAGTGTACGATAGTGAAGAGCATGGGAAAGATATTGTCAGTGCTAAGGTCGCATTGGAGATGAGTTCCAATGTAGGCATGGCTAAGATGGTCTATGAGGCTTATAATAGCAATCCTTCGGCCTATGTCAATAAACTCAAGAGTTTTCAATTAGATCAAAAAACGGGAACCGATCTTGCTGGGGAGCGCCCTCCTTTGATATACAAACCAGGGAGTCCGCATTGGAGTGCGACAACTTTACCTTGGATGGCTTTTGGTTACAATCTATTGATTTCTCCTATGCGTACGACGATGTTGTACAATGCGGTGGCCAATAATGGTGTGATGATGCGGCCATACCTTGTCAATTCAATTGTTGAAAACGGAGCCGTGCAGAAACAGTTTGAACCACATATAGTAATGGATTCCGTAAGTAGTAGATATGCTTTGAAGGCAGTAAGACAATGCTTGGAAGGTGTATGTAATGAACCCAATGGTACGGGTTATACTTTGATGCGTGATGTACCTTTTAGAGTTGCTGGAAAAACGGGAACGGCTCTAGTTGCCAGTGGTACAAGAGGTTAAGAAGATAAAAAATATCAATCTTCTTTTGCTGGTTATTTTCCTGCTGATAATCCACAATACACTTGTGTTGTCGTAATTGTCAATAAACCGCATGCGGCTAAATTTTATGGCGCATCCGTTGCCGGTCCTGTATTTAAAGAAATTGCGGAGAGACTTTATACCTTATACGTCAATAACGAAAATTCATCAAAACCATCTTACTATAATCTACGAAAGGATACAACGGGTTATGCCTACGAGACGTATGCCTCTGATGTGAGAACTATAATGAACGGTTTGGGTATGAACTATCAATACAAAGGGCCAAGTGATAGTAATTGGTGGAATGTGTTTAGTGAAAACCATCAACCAACAGTTACTAAAATGACTTTTGAAACATTGAAAAAAATGCCAAAAGTCACAGGGATGAGTTTGAAAGATGCGGTCTACGTTTGCGAAAATGCAGGATTGCAAGTGGATGTTAGTGGACGAGGACGTGTTTCAGACCAATCAATAGCAGTAGGAAATCCTATTGCACGAGGACAAATTATTCATTTGAATCTAAACTAATAATGGCAATACTTCAAGATATACTATATAAAGTACATATCAAGTCAATATATGGCAAAACCAATATAGAGGTTGCGGATGTACAATTGGATTCTCGTAAGATAGTGAAAGGATCTTTGTTTGTTGCTATTCGTGGTGCAGTTACAGATGGACATGGTTATATTGATAAGGCTATTTTTTTAGGTGCTACTGCCATTGTATGTGAAGAATTGCCAGTGAAACTTGTTGAAGACGTGACCTATATTTTGGTGAAAAATTCACATGAGGCTTTAGGATATATAGCCCACAATTTTTATGGTGAACCTTCTAAATATGTAAAACTAGTTGGGGTAACTGGAACAAATGGGAAGACCACTGTTGCTACATTGTTATTTCGATTATTTACTGGTTTGGGATATAAATGCGGACTTGTTAGTACCGTTCAAAATATTATAGGAGAGGAAGCTCAAGAGGCGGAAAGAACCACACCTGATGCTGTGAGTTTAAATGCTTTGATCCGTAGAATGGTAGATGCAAAATGTACTCATGTGTTCATGGAGAGCAGTAGTATTGCTATAGATCAGGATCGAATCACTGGATTGGAGTTTGACGGGGCACTTTTTACAAACTTGACTTTGGATCATTTAGATTATCATAAGACATTCGAAAATTATTTAAAAGCTAAAAAACGCTTTTTTGATGAATTATCTTCGGATGCATTTGCGATATCCAATTTGGATGATAAAAATGGACAAGTAATGTTGCAGAATACTTCTGCACGCAAATTTTATTATAGTCTTCATACTGTTGCTGATTTCAAAGGTAAAATTTTGGAAAACGGGTTGACTGGATTGGAGATGTCCATTAATGAAATAGAAGTTCATTTTCGGTTGATTGGGGAGTTTAACGCCTATAATCTTCTAGCGGTCTATGGTGCTGCTGTTTGTTTGGGTGAGCCTAAGGATGAGGTTTTGCGTGTATTGAGTATGTTGTCTGGAGCTGAAGGTCGATTTGACTATCAAGTTAGCTCCACTCAAATCGTTGCGATTGTAGACTATGCACATACGCCTGATGCATTGGAAAATGTATTGGAAACTATAAAAAAACTTAGAAAAGGTTCTGAGCAAATTATTACGGTGGTTGGCTGCGGCGGTGATCGTGATCGTAGCAAAAGACCGATTATGGCAAATGATGCGGCGAACATGAGTGACAAAGTCATATTGACAAGTGACAATCCCCGCTCTGAAAATCCGTATGAAATTTTGAAAGAAATGGAAGCAGGTTTGAATAGTGCTGGTCGTCGAAAAACCATCACAATCGAAGATAGAAAGGAAGCCATCAAGACTGCGGTGACAATTGCCAGCGCAGGGGATATTATCCTAGTGGCAGGAAAAGGACACGAAAAATATCAAGAGATTAATGGTGTGAAACATCATTTTGACGATAAAGAGGTATTGAGAGATATGTTTACATTGTTGGAGAAATAAACTATACAATATTTATGTTATACGCTTTATTTAATTGGTTAAAACATCATTACAATCTTACGGGAACAGGTGTGTTTCAGTATATAACTTTTCGTGCAGGATTGGCGACGATTTTATCTCTTTTAATAGCTACTATTTATGGGAGAAGATTGATTAATCTTTTACGTAAAAAACAAATTGGTGAGTCTGTCCGTGATTTGGGATTAGCAGGTGAACAGAGCAAAAAGGGTACACCGACTATGGGTGGCATTATCATATTGCTATCGATATTGATTCCAACTTTATTGTTGGCCGATTTGGATAAAGTATATGTGCGTTTAATGCTATTATGTACTGTTTGGTTGGGCGTAATGGGCTTTTTAGACGACTATTTGAAAATAAAGGCGAGAAAAATAGCTCAGTCCAAAGGAGAGGCTTATAAGAAAAAAGATAGTGATGGATTGGCTGGAAAAGCAAAAATTATTGGGCAAGTTGGTTTGGGAATTATTATAGGGGCTACACTGTATTTCAATTCCCATGTAGTTATGGAAAGAGAAATTAATCCTGCAGGAACATCAAAGGAAGTGTCTCCATTAGTGGAAAAAAAATTGGATGAAGTCGTGCACAAAGTTGATGGCGTAGATAAAAGGTTTGCATTAGTCAAAACACCGATAACCACGATTCCTTTTGTGAAAAATCATGAGTTCAACTATAGTAAACTGATTAGTTGGATCGGTCCTGGTGCAGAGAAATATACATGGATAGTATATATATTGGCTGTAACATTTATCATTACAGCGGTCTCTAATGGTGCCAATCTAACAGATGGATTGGATGGGCTGGCTGGTGGTACTAGTGCAATTATAGGAATATGTTTAGGTATTTTTATTTATGTGAGTGGTAATGTCAAGTTTGCAGACTATCTCAATATTATGTATATCCCCAATATTGGAGAATTGTCTGTTTTTATCGCTGCCTTTGTGGGTGGATGTATTGGATTTTTATGGTACAATGCCTATCCTGCACAGATATTCATGGGAGATACAGGTAGCTTGGCACTTGGTGGTATAATAGCCTCATTGGCTATTATAGTAAGGAAAGAATTGCTAATTCCAATTTTCTGTTGCATATTTTTTGTGGAAAGTTTGAGTGTTATTTTTCAAGTGAGTTATTTCAAATACACTAAGAAAAAATATGGAGAAGGAAAGCGTTTATTGTTAATGAGCCCCCTTCATCACCACTATCAGAAAAAGGGCTTTCACGAAAATAAGATCGTAATGCGTTTTTGGATTATCACTTTGATTTGTGTGATGGTTTCCATTGTTACTCTAAAGATTAGATAATAGAATGAACAACAAAATACAAGATACTAGCATAGTCATACTTGGCGCTTCCGAAAGTGGTGTCGGATCGGCCATTCTTGCCCAAAAGGTCGGATACAAAAAAGTTTTTGTTAGTGATGGTGGTCTTATAAAAGAGAAGTATAAATCCAAACTAGAAAGTTTACATATAGATTTCGAAGAAGGTGGACATACTTTTGACAGAATACTAGGTTTTGACGAAGTGATGAAAAGTCCTGGTATTCCGGAGGAAAGCAATGTAGTAAAATCCATTCGCCAAAAAGGAATAAACATTATCAGCGAGATTGAACTGGCTTATCGTCACAAGGGAAATAGCAAAATTGTCGGCATTACAGGTAGTAATGGAAAGAGTACCACTACATCCCTAATGTACCATATATGTGAAGTGGCTGGTTTGGATGCCGCTTTGGTTGGAAATATTGGTTATTCAATTGCAGCACAAATTGCGGAAGATCCTAAGGAATACTATATAACAGAGATAAGTTCATTTCAACTAGATGATATTGAAACATTTAGACCAGAAATAGCCATTTTACTAAATATCACGCCAGACCATTTGGATAGATATGATCACAAATTTGAAAACTATATTGATGCAAAATTTAAAATAACGGTCAATCAAACATCAGAAGATTATTTTATTTATTGTGAAGACGACCCAGTTATAGTTGAGAAGTTACAATCATTTCCATTACACGCTAAGCCACTACCATTTACCATGAGCAAAGAAATTAAAAAAGGAGCCTTTATCAAAGGAGATCAGATGATATTGAATACAAAAGAAGAGAGTGTAAGCATGAATATTTATGAGTTTGCACTGAAAGGAAAGCATAATCAGTATAATACAATGGCAGCTGGAATTGCGTCCCAAGTAATGGGTATCAGAAAGGAAAAAATCAGAGAAGCGGTTCAGACTTTCAATAGTTTGGAACATCGTATGGAAAGTGTTGCAACTGTTCGTGGCGTTGAATTTATCAATGATAGCAAAGCTACCAATCTGAATAGCGTTTGGTTCGCATTGGAAAGCATGACACAGCCTGTTGTATTGATACTGGGCGGGATCGATAAAGGAAATGATTATTCTTTGCTATTGGATGATGTCAAATCAAAAGTGAAAGCAATCGTCTGTTTGGGAAAGGATAACTCCAAGATTCATGCGGCTTTTGACGGAGTAGTGCCTAATCCAATCGTAGATACGGATAATATGAAAGATTGTGTACATGTAGCTTTTAACATGGCTGAGAAGGGTGATGTTGTGTTGCTGAGCCCGGCTTGTTCAAGTTTTGATCTGTTCAATAGCTATATTGACAGAGGCAATCAATTTAAAGAAGCTGT
>QFOI01000533.1 GCA_003241175.1 Pseudopedobacter saltans | reverse complement strand
AAGACCATATTTTTGGTCAGGATCAGTGGAAGCTGCTGTTATATAAGAATTTTGTTTGCTTACTATGGTACAATTGCTAAAAACCGCAATTGCTTTTCCAAAGATAAAATCCGTAGTTCCTTCTATGGTACAATTCTGATAATATTGACGTCCTTCCGCTGCATAAACAGTATCCTGATTACCCAATAGTTTACAATTGACAATTTGTGCACGATCTGCATCAATATGTAAAGCAACCGCCTGCCCTACTCTTCCGGCAGTATTTTCAATCGTTAGATCCTTCGCGATAAAATCTTTTCCTTGAACCAAAACTGTATAAGATGTATAAGTTGAAAAACTGGTCACTCCCATAGCATCTTTCCCATTAATTCGCTCTTTTCCCGAATAATCGTCATTGGAAATGATCGTACTATCTTTATTTTCACCCAATAATGTAATATTGGATTTCTGTTGAGGAACTATAATTTTTTCTTTGTAAACACCATTTTTTATAAATATCGTAACTCTTTGTTGAGATAGGTCTCGAACGGCGTTAATTGCGTCTTGGACAGTTAAATAATCACCGCCCCCTTTTTGATCTACTACAAAACGATTTTTGTAAACAACTTTTTGTGCACAGACAATATGGGAAAAGAAAAATAAATACAAGACAATATGGCAAATCCGACGAAATCGAACAGGACAAACTAAATAAGACATACAATCGTTTCTTTTATGGCTCTAACAATATTAGTAAATATATCAAACTTTAAAAAACCGTTTATGCAATCGTTGCCGAAAACGTTTGAGTGAATAAAATGATCAGGCCTATTTCAATACTCAATGAATACTTTTTGTTTTGTGCTCACTCATATCATATTCCGCATACTTCCATCCATGGTTTGATCAAGTATCAAAGACGATGGTAGCCTTTATAAATCAAACATTTAAATAATGGGGTATCGGCATCGATTGCATAGATTTTTATACTTTTAAAACCCTATAAGCTTAAATTTGTCGACACTACTAACGATTGTAAGTATAACGAAAAAAGGTAATAATGAAAGTTTCCACATTAGAAATAAAGATGTTGGGCATTGCTTTAGGTCTAGGTTTTGGGCATTTAGTGGCTCAACCTGTAATAAAACAACCAATTTTCAAAAAAGATACTATCAATATCGTTCAGAATGGTGCGGTCGCTGATGGCTTGATTCTTAATACCAAAAGTATCCAAAAAAGTATAGATGAATGTAGTCAAAAAGGAGGCGGCATAGTTAAGATTCCAACAGGTCTGTGGCTTACTGGTCCTATTCAGTTGAAAAGTAATGTCAATCTATATCTTGCAGCCAATTCAGTCTTGCTTTTTACAAAAGATTTTACCCAATATCCTTTAGTTCAGGGAAACTGGGAAGGTCTTCCTGCATGGCGTAATCAATCGCCTATTTCTGGTACTGATTTGCAAAATATTGCTATCACTGGCAGTGGAATTATTGACGGAAATGGAGATGCCTGGCGGATGATAAAAAAAGACAAACTGACCGAAGCGGAATGGAAAGAAAAGGTAAAAAGCGGCGGTGTGGTCAGTGCAGATGGCAAAACTTGGTACCCTTCTGAAAAATCGCTAAAAGGTAGCCAAACTAAGAATCCTGGAATGGTAGAACCGGGCAAAACTGCGAAGGACTATGAAGACATTAAGGATTTCCTTCGTCCCAATCTTTTAGTTTTGACCAATTGCAACAATGTATTACTGGAGGATTTCACTATTGAAAATTCTCCTGCTTGGACAACGCACACACTACTAACCAACAATCTCATAGTTAGAAACCTTACTGTCAAAAACCCATGGAACGCACAAAATAGTGACGGTATTGACGTAGAATCCTGCAAAAATGTATTGATAGAAAATAGTCGATTCGATGTTGGTGACGATGGTATTTGCATAAAATCTGGTCGGGATGAAGAAGGTCGTAAACGTGGAGTGCCCACGGAAAATGTGATCGTTCGCAACAATATTGTTTACCACGCGCATGGCGGTTTTGTTATTGGGAGTGAAATGAGTGGTGGCGCCAAAAATATTTGGGTATCAGATTGTTCTTTTATCGGTACGGATATTGGTTTGCGTTTCAAGACGACTAGAGGTCGTGGTGGTATTGTGGAAAATATTCACATAAAGAATATTACTATGGCAAATATTCCATTTGATGCGATTCTAT
>QFOI01000532.1 GCA_003241175.1 Pseudopedobacter saltans | reverse complement strand
GTATCAACTATGAAATTCTTATTCAGTTTGGTTTTATTGATGAGTTTACATACAATATTTTCTCAAAAGAGCATGTAGAATTTAATACTATTTCCATAAAAATATATCAAAGAACAATTGGACCGTAAACCAAATTAGTTCTAATACGGTCACTAATATCAAAACTATGAATAGAAATATCCAACTCGTGACGATAGTATGTATCTTATTTACGACAAATATATTCGCTCAAACTACAGAATACATAACCATCAAAAAACAAGGTACATTTTCTGCAGGCGGAAATATTGTAAAAAGTGATGGAAATTTCGATCCCTTGAAGCCTTGGTACGAATCTCAAGGAGGACAGACACGCCATGGAGACCATGCAGATGTCTTTTACCAAATTCCGGTAAATGCAAGAAAATATCCAATCATATTTTTACATGGATATGGACAATCTAAACGAACTTGGCAAACAACTGCCGACGGTCGAGAAGGCTTTGCAGATATATTTTTGAAAAAAGGTTTTAGTACGTATTTAGTTGATCAACCTGGCAGAGGTGATGCGGGTCAAGTCAATACACCTGGACAAATTTCGGCTACGCCAGATGATCAAACTTGGTTTACGCAGTTTCGTATTGGTCTATATCCCAAATTTAATGAAGGTGTCCAACTTCCAAAAGATTCTTTGTCGCTAAATAATTTCTTTAGGATGATGACACCTAATACAGGCAAAGTTTCAGAAGAAACTATCGTTAACGCAATGTCCGCAGTTTTTGATAGTACCAAAGAAGGAATTTTATTTACCCATTCGGCAAGTGGAACTATAGGTTGGAAAACGGCTATTAAAAATAAAAACGTTAAAGCAATAGTATCATTCGAACCAGGCGGTTTTATTTTCCCAGAAGGAGAAGAACCATTGAATAACCGTGGTGGTAAGGGAATACCAATGATCGAATTTATGCAACTTACAAAGATCCCAATTGTAGTCTATTTTGGAGACTTTATCCCAAAAGAAGAAACAAACGCATCATCTTTAAATTTCTGGAAAAATGTATTGGAAACGGCAAGAAAATGGGCAAAATTAGTTAACTTACATGGTGGGGATGCGACTATTGTTCATCTACCTGAAATAGGCATAAAAGGAAATACGCATTTCATTATGTCCGATTTGAATAATGCACAGATTGAGACGATTGTGCAGGAATGGATGCACAAAAAACATCTAGATAATTAATATTATTGCAATTCATATCCTTTATCGTTTAAAGTAATTTTGGTAATTATTGCAGTAATCTGTATTATGTCCTTGTGTTCTTATAGTTGGAGCTTTGTGGTATGATAAACATAGAACAAAATATTACCAAGAAATGGATTATAGCGCTAATAGCACCATTACTTCTCGCCAGCTCTTGTTCTCGAGCGCAAGAATCCAATTTGGAAAAGGATTCGACTGTGGTTAAATCCAAGATACTAATCGTCTATTTATCTAGGACGAACAATACGAAAGCGTTGGCTGAAATGATCCATGAGAAAGTGGGAGGAGATTTAGTCGCCTTGGAATTACAGAATCCCTACCCAGAAGATTATCAACAAATTGTTGCACAGGTACAAAGAGAAAATGAAACCAATTTTCTACCTCCATTAAAAACGAAAATTGATAGTATTCAAAAATACGATATAATATTTCTTGGTTTTCCCACTTGGGGTATGCAATTACCACCGCCCATTAAAAGTTTTTTATCAACGTATAATCTTAGCGGAAAAACCATAGTACCATTCAATACCAATGCAGGTTATGGTTTAGGATCCACTATACAAACTATAAAGTCTCTAACCCCAAATGCCACAATACTTAAAGAATATTCGACTAAAGGTGGCATAGAAAGAGATGGCATTTTGTATGTTATGCAGAGCGACAAAGCTGTTCAGGTAAAATCCGAAGTTAATAATTGGCTGAATTCTTTAAGCCTTTAAAGATCCAATATGAAAAATGTTTTAACCATATTCCTAATTGGGATAAGTTTTGGATGCATAGCAAAAATAAATGCACAAATGAATCTTAACAGCAAACAAACCGATCTCGTTCAGATAGCAGCTCTAACGGGCAAAGGAGATTTAAAAAAATTACCGGATGCTTTAAACAAAGGTTTGGACGATGGTTGGACGATTCAAGAAATCAAAGAAATGTTGATTCAGGTATATGCTTATGCGGGTTTT
>QFOI01000057.1 GCA_003241175.1 Pseudopedobacter saltans | reverse complement strand
TAAGTTATTTCCAGTATTTTCATGTAAGGAGCCATTTTAAATGGCAAAAACTCCCCATCAACAAACCAATTAAATTTCCCATTGCTACTGGCAAACCAATACACCATCGGATAACCAGTGGCCGCATATATCATCAAATTGTCTATGAAACGGTAAAGTTTATTACTCACTTCTCCCCTACTATACAATCGCATAAACCCGTATTGTTGACGTATGAAATGAAAAACGGCAACATAGGCCATGACACGCCAAAAAATCAAGTTCCCAAACGAGAACAATAACAATCCAATAAAAAAACAAACAATTGGCAAAACAATGTAAAGACTCTTCCTTTTTGCAAAGACCGTCGGTTTAAAATACACTTTAAACAAAGTGGCATAAACGTGAGCCACATCTATGAATACTATAAAAAAAAGCCACGACAGAAATGAAAATTTAGACTCAAAAATCTGAACTTGTTTTTGAAAAATAGCAATAAGAAGTAAGATCAGAATTGGTGGCAGCAGGATGAACAAACAATCCCCTTTTTTACTGTATATCCAAGGTTGCTTATTCATTCAACATTTCTTTTGCGGCTTTAATACCTTGATAAAAACCTTCCTCAAAAACAGATATACCTGACAAATCTGTATGTGCAAAAAATACTTTGTTATCAAAGCTTTTACTAGCAGCATCTCTTTCTTTACTAGTTCTAAAACCCGTTACAGGACTAATCATACCGTGGCCTAGTTTGAATATTTCTATCTCCATTACAGTATCTTCAATACCAATATGTACCTTAGCAAGATCATTTATAATGGCACTTTTCCAATATTCTGCTGACTGACGATATAGTTTTTTTCGACTTTTGACAACATCCTTATCCGGAAAAGGTAAATAATAACTGATGACTTTAACATCGTTGATTTGCTTAATGTCTTGTTGTTGATCATACACATATCCCAAACCAGTCGAACCGTAAATGACATTATCCCAAGCCAGCGAATAAGTATCCCCATTTAAATCACCTGTCAACGTTATGGCAGCAACAATCCAAGGTGCATACGTAAAAGCTGAGGATATTTTTTTTCTATTGGGGAATATGTATTGATTGACAAATTGCGGCGTAGCTAGAATAATTTTTTCACAAACCAAATTAATACTTTTTTTTAGCGCATCATCATAGACAGATAATTGTACTGTATTATCTTTATCGAAATCAATATTAAAAAAAATAGTATTTTTCCGAGTGTGACCATCCGAGTACCTACCCAATAATTTTACCAAATGAGCATTACCTTCCGGCCATGTCAACACATTATTTTTATAGTTCGATTTATAGTCTTGTTGCTTTCGCCCAGCAAAGTAGTGAATACCAGCCCATGCAGAAATGGAATCTATTCCCATTCCGTAATCATCATTACAGCAATAGTTGACATACCAAAAAAGTTCTTCGGTGACAAAATTGTTTTGCGACAACCATTCCTTCATAGATATTTTATCTAAACTCACAACCTCATCTACCTTAGATGCTTTACTTATTGGAAGATCAAACCAATACAATCCAACATTGTCTTTTTTCAATCTAAAAGCCTTCATCAAGTCAAAAAAGCGCTCAAATTCTTTGTTTGATTGAGAGTCATTTTCATTCTTGGGAACAAGATCTTCCTGCCAGTTTCCTCGATAAAAAAGCCTTTCTTGTGGAGGAAAAGATAATTGCTTTTCATCAAAAACAGGAATCCCATCTTTCATGCTAACTATAATCTTTTCCTCTTGCAAAAAAGTGATCAAGTCTGCATCTTCCATATTGGGCAATGGTAGATAATGTGCACCCCTAGGATATTTGGAATATTGGTTTTCACCATTCGACGAGTTCCCTCCAATATGCTCATCCAATTCCACCAAAAGAAAATCGGAAATCCCTTTTCTTTTCAAATATCTAGCTGCGGATAGACCTGAAATACCAGCTCCAACTATCACATATTTGAATTTTTCTTCAGATGAAGTCTTTGGAAAATCTTTTGTCCACAATCGATGTCCCAAAGTATACTTCGTTCCGGTCATTTTCAATACAATCTTTTGGACAGATCTTTTACAAGCATTTCCTAGTGACAATAGAGCGACACCAACGAATGTTTTTTGCAAAAAAGATCTACGACTTTCCATATCTATTGGATTTTCCCCCATTCTTCATCAAAGTATTTCACTAATGACTGGTTATCCAATCGATTCACTTCAATTTTGTCCATGTTGACTTTCATATCCTCAGAAAAAGTATTGAGTTTTGAATAATCATAGTTATAAAATTTAAGACCATCGACTTTCCTATTGACGCGATTCCAATCCATTATAGCGCTTTTACAAGCAATGGAAAAACCCCACTCTCCAAAAGAAGGCACATAAACATGATAAGCATCTACACTGTTAAAAACAGCCTGCATAGTCTTGTTGACACACCAGAAAGATTTGGGAGCGAAATAAGGGGAGGTTGTCTGGACGGTGACTATTGTTTCTGGTAAAAGCACATGTTGTAAAGTCTCATAAAAACCTAAAGAAAACAATTTTCCCAAACTATAATTGGATGGATCTGGAAAGTCAATAATCACCACATTATATTTCAACTTCTTTTGCTCTCTTAGCCATAAAAATGCATCTTGATTGACGATTGTTAATTTAGGACTATATAAAGCATTTTGATTGAAACTCCGCATCACCGTATTAGTTGAAAACAGTCTGGTCATATTTCCATCCAAATCGACAAGTGTTATATTTTTAACGTCCGGATATTTCAAAATTTCCCTTGCAGCTAAACCATCTCCTCCGCCCAACACCAATACACTATCAATAGATTTCGCCATTGACATGGCCGGGTGAACCAATGCCTCATGATACCGATATTCGTCTTTAGAACTAAATTGTAGATTATTGTTGAGATATAGTCTGTATTCAGATTTGTTGTGTGTCAATACGATTCGTTGATAAGATGTCGAATGGGTATACACAATATCTTCACCATACAATTTGCCTTCTGAAATTCTTAATAGTTGATTGGCAAATATAAACGTAATCAGTAGTAGTGAAAATACAAATATGCCTCTCGCCATTATGAACTTATATGTATTCAATTCGTTTCGTAACCTAAACACGATTAACAAACCAATACAGGTGTTGATCATTCCAAAAAAAAGAGATGTTCGCATCAGCCCTAGATAAGGCACCAATACTAAAGGAAACAAGATGGATGCCAACAAAGATCCAATATAATCAAATGTAAAAACATTGGAAACAAGATCCTTAAACTTAAATTTCTCCTTCAACAAATTCATAAGCAACGGAATCTCCAATCCTACCAAAACACCTGTCAAAACGACAAACAAATAGAGAATTCCTTGAAAAAAAGAAACGTACTCAAACAATAAGAATAGTATAGTTGCACTCATCCCTCCAATCAATCCAACCAAAAGTTCCACCTCCACAAATGTCTTAAGGCTATTTTTAGTTAGAAATTTGGAAAAGTATGATCCTACACCCATCGAAAATAAGTAGGTCCCAATAATAAAAGAAAACTGCTTTACCGAATCCCCCAATAAGTAACTAGCCAAAGCTCCAGCCACCAATTCATAGACCAATCCACAAGTCGAAATCACGAAAACGGAAAATATCAATAAATGCTCCTTTCCAAACTTAACCATGAATCGCAGCACTTATAATCATAGAAATACCAATAATCAAAGAAGCAATGACTATTGCCAAAGCAATGTTTTTGTTTTCTACAATTTCTTTCCATGTCTTTTCTGGTGTAATTCGCTCCACTACATAATAGGCAAGCAACAAAATACCGAGTCCAAGAAAGGAAAAAACTAAAGTACCGATTACTAGATTAATTAAATTAGGCATATAGTTAATTTATTTGTGGTAATAAAATCCGTGCGAAGTTCTATTAGTGGAGCTCTTTACAGAATCCACATTACTACAGTTACATAGTTGTCCTCCCCAAAAAAGCGTCCATACGTATATCAAAATGGCAAAAACCGCCACTATCAACGAAAACTTATTGTTCAAAAAAAACTTTTTCATTTATTCAAAATTAGCTCTCCGACTGTTTTCAAACACTCTATTAAAAAAATACGTGACAATCAAGATGATCAAAAGACCTATGACTACGAAATTGAGATTCCAGATGGATGGCTTACGCCAGACTACATCAACATTGACATAGGAGCTATTACTAGGATCTGAAACTATTGATGCTCCTGTAATAGGGTCAATAGATGAGCTAATAAGAGACGAACTAGCATCATGTGAAACCGAAAATTCCAAATGGTATTTTCCCGGCGTTACGCCGCAAACATAAGCCCTCGCAGAAGTGCTACCTTCTATCCAGGACTCTCCACCATCGTAACCATGGTAATATTCTATATCTTTTGAAAAATATTTTTGATCTCCATTACCTTCATTAACTAGCGCAATGTCACAACTCGCCCAATTGTTGTCAACTGGACTATAAAAATCAAACTGAAGTGTGCCAGTGCGTCCAGACAACTGAAATGAAGGTGAACTCACATCCGTTCCTTTTCCAAATGGAATCTGTGAGGAATAAATCTTTTCTATTTTGGGTTCATTGTTATAGTACCAAAAATTCAATCCAAAAAGTAGTACTGCAACCGTTAGAAAAACAATTCCCATCTGCCTAACGTTTAACAAGAAAGGTTGCACGATACCTACGCCATGCTTAACAGGTAACAAAGTACCCGGTAGCGATTTCTTAATATGTTGAGCATTAAAATGTTCGCCTAAGAAATACTGATCTGCGTCCTTTCCTCTAAACGCATATGTTTCTTTTGAATATAAATAAGGAGGTTTGGCTTTTTCTGTAAGTGTACCAGAAACGAATGGATCAAAATCAAAGAAGCCTTGTAACATGACAGGTTCAAATGAGTAAAAAGTTTCATAGTCTGTTACCGCTTCAATATCGATTTTCCCTTTAGAGGCTTCCAATATATCTTGATAGCTGTCTAATTCTTCCAAAAGGATCCAATGGCCTTCACTTTCCGAAAGAAATCGGTACTCGCCTTCAGCATCCCTCAAAATATATTCCATCCATTTGTAATTCTCAGCCTGCCTCTTTTGTATGACACCAACGACATAATAAGCTACCTTCTCAAGCATTACTTGATTACCTACAAACAGCCCCAACTTTCCCTTTCGTATTGGCGTATTTTGTCTTAGGTTATCATAGACGTGTGCAGTTTCTGCTTTTTTGGAAGAGGTATTGATACTGTATTTCGCACAATTAGGACATACGAAAATGTACCATTCAAAAGAGATATTGACAAAAGTCCCTTTTTGACAGTATTGACATTCATGTGTCATCAGTTAGCGGTTAATTTCATTTTCATTAATAATCTTACCCTCAAAAAAAACAACGAATTCCTGTCCAATATCACGCACATTTTGTTCATTGTTTCTCTGGTAGTTGCAAAGATATACGTCTAAAGTCAAACTGTTAATTTCAGGCCATGTATGCACGCAAATGTGTGACTCTTTCAGACATATTGCAGCAGTATAGCCTCCAGTTTCAAATATATGTGTAGATATGCCCACTTGCTCCATATCATATTTTGAAATAATTTGTTCTGTAAACCGTACAAAAGCATCCAGATTGAGTAATCGTGTCTTATTTTCAGTTGTCAAGGTTAACAGTTTGTGCAAACCAAATCTTCGTTCCACTTCGATATTTTGTTAAAGATATGAAAAAAAACCATTTACGCACATATACGTAACTCTTTATGGCTCAATGGTGAATAACTTCCAAGACTGCTTTCTACTACTTCTTGAAAATCTTTTATCTTCGTGTTATGCAAAATCCAAATCTTACCGAAGAAAAAGATAGCATGCTTTCATATGAAGCGTTCAAAGAATCTGTATTGAGAGATTATCGAATTGCCGTTGAGAGTCGTGAAGCTAGCTTATTAGGACGTAGAGAAGTCTTGACAGGAAAAGCCAAATTTGGCATTTTTGGAGACGGAAAAGAAGTTGCCCAGGTTGCCTTGTCACGCTTTTTTCAAAAAGGTGATTTTCGTTCCGGTTATTATCGGGACCAGACGTGGATGTTTGCATTAGGAATTGCCACCGTTGAGAATTTTTTCTCCCAACTATATGCCGATACGGACCCTATAAATGAACCCATGAGCGGCGGGCGCAACATGGTCGCGCACCATGCAACTCCCAATACGGACCAAGAGGGAAATTGGCTTCCTTTAGTAGAACAATACAATACTGGGTCGGATATGGCTCCCACTGCCGGTCAGATGCCTCGAGCTTTGGGTTTGGCGTACACGTCCAAACTGTTTCGCAACCTTGCAAGTTTGCAAACAGAAGCATTTGCAGGACTTTCTCACAAGGGAAATGAAATCTGTTTTTGTTCTATTGGAGATGCAGCAACTTCAGAAGGTCATTTTTGGGAGATCGTCAACGCCTCAGGAGTCAATCAAGTACCATTGGCCATTTTTGTTTGGGATGATGGCTACGGTATTTCCGTTCCTGTGGAAAAGCAGACAGTGAAAGGTTCCATTTCCAAAGCGCTTCAAGGCTTCCAAGCCGAAAACGGAAGCAATGGATTGGATATTTACACATTGAAAGGGTGGGACTACGCAGGAATGTGCGAAATTTTGGAACCTGCATTAAGAAAGGTGCGTGAAGAACAAATACCTGCCATCTTCCATGTGCAGGAATTGACACAGCCACAAGGACACAGTACTTCTGGTAGTCACGAAAGGTACAAATCCGCCGAACGTCTTCAATGGGAACGCAATTGGGATTGTATGAAAAAAATGCGTGACTGGATCGAGGTTAATGGTATTGCCACAGTAGAAGAATTGGACGAAATACATGCCAAATCCCGTGCATTTGTCAGAGAAAGTAAAAATAGTGCCCTACAAAAATATGCTGCACCTTTAGTAAAGGATAAGGAATCTATTTTATCCGCCATTTCATTTGCCCAAAACCTTTCTCCAGAAACCAATCTGGCTATTAAGGATTTGACTAATAGTAGAGAACCTCTAAAAAGAGACATTCTGCAAGTAGCTGCTCGTGTTTTGGAAGAAGTAGAGGAATCCTCAGACGCTCAAAACCTTAATAACCTTTATGTAGAATTCAAGAGAAAATATACGGAAAGATATGATAGCAATATGATGGATGAAGGACCTAAAAGCGCATTGAAAGTGGAGGTTGTAAAACCTGCGTATCCGAATAATCCGTCACAAATAAACGGTTACGAGATCATTAATAAATATTTTGATGAACTTTTCGCTCGCAACGCATCCGTTTTTGCTTTTGGTGAAGACCTTGGAAAAATTGGAGACGTCAACCAAGGCTTTGCTGGCTTGCAGGATAAATATGGAAAATTACGTGTTTCGGATACAGGCATTCGAGAACTGTCCATCATGGGAAAAGGTATTGGGATGGCATTGAGAGGATTACGTCCTATTGCCGAAGTCCAATATGTTGATTATATATACTATGCCTTAGAACCTTTGGCAGATGATGTCGCAGGTCTTTTTTACAGAACGGATGGTAAACAAAGCTGCCCGATCATAGTGAGGACAAGAGGTCATCGCTTAGAAGGTATATTTCATAGTGGGTCTCCAATGGGCGTTTTGATAAATTCTTTACGAGGTATGCACGTATGCGTTCCTCGAAATTTTGTACAAGCGGCCGGCATGTACAATACACTACTGAAAAGTAATGATCCGGCAATCGTTATTGAATGTCTCAATGGTTATCGTCTAAAAGAACAACTTCCCAACAACCTTGCGGAAATGACAGTACCATTGGGTATTCCAGAAATTTTGGAGGAAGGTAACGACATTACTATTGTTACCTATGGTTCCACCTTACGTATTGTCCTTGAAGCAACAGAAAGACTGCGAAAAAAAGGTATTCATGCAGAAGTAATTGACGTACAAACACTTTTACCGTTTGACACCAATCATTTAATTGTGGAGTCCCTGAAGAAAACCAGCCGTATACTTTTTATTGATGAGGATATGCCAGGCGCAACGGCAGCCTACATGTTCCAACAAGTGATGGAAGTACAAAATGGCTATCGTTGGCTGGACGTGGCTCCTAGAACTTTGACAGCCAAAGCCCATCGTCCTGCTTATGCCAGCGATGGCGACTATTTCAGTAAACCTAATGTAGAAGATGTCATACAAATCGTTTCCGATATGATGGCAGAATAAACAAACCATATTTCCATAAAAAAAACGCTCTAAGATTAGAGCGTTTTGCTTGTATAACCGTGCTAATATTTTTTAATCTATTGGTGTAACGAAAAGGCTTTTGGCCGCATCGTGACTAAACATCGTATTTGTCTTACCATTCAATGTGACGACTAGAGACTTGTCAAATTCCAATATCTCCCTAACCTCGATTGTATCGTTGATATTGAGTTGTATTTTATCCAAATATTGCAAAAACAATTTTGATTCGTTCGAAACGGCATCCAAACGGTATTTCCCTGCTTTCTTGATAGTTGCCAAGGAAACATAATTCGTTTCAGGAATGCGCCCTTGCGCATCTGGAATCGGATCTCCGTGTGGGTCAAATTTGGGATAACCCAAATGTTCATCCAATCTATCTATCAATTTATCTGAATGGATATGCTCCAACTGTTCCGCAATTTCATGCACCTCATCCCAGTTAAAATGAAGTTTTTCCTCCAAGAAAGTTTCCCAAAGACGATGTTTTCTAATAATCCTCAACGCAATCAAGTCTCCTTGTTTTGACAGAGAAGCTCCATCAATACGATTATAATCAATCAGCTTTTTCTCCTGGAGTTTCTTTAGCATTTCCGTTACCGTGGCTGGATTGATATCTAATTTTTCAGCAATGGAAAGATTCTGAATCTTTCCAGACGTCTCCCTTTCCAGTGCATAGATTACTTTAAGATAGTTTTCCTCCGTATGACTTAGACTGTGATTATTCATCCTGCAAATATCACAAATATTTTTTCACAAAACGCAGTCGTCTAACTTTTTTTTTAACCCAACCAAATTTACAATAACAAATATGGTATTACCAATTTATCATAATTAAAATAAAATAATCAAAATTTATACAAATAAATTTAAACAATATTACAATAATATAAACAATAATATAATCACTTAAAAGAACAACAATAGCAAAATAAAAATCAAGTAAATATGTGTTGAATAAATAGGAAAGTGCTTTTTATTAAATGACAATTTAAACTAAAAATTGACTAGTAGTAAATATTTGTAATAAAAATTTTGCACAAAAAATATTTGTATAAGTCTAATTACACAAAAAATTTTGGTCAGTCAAAATATAGAATGTAAATAAACGAGAATTACTAACCCCTAAATACATGAAGAAAGAATAAGACAAAAAAATAGTCGGTGTATGTGCAATAAAAAAGATCGGCTACAAATTAATAAAACAAATAGAACAATTTAAAATACTATAAAAGACCCTGCACAAAAAACAAGAAGTTTGATTTCAAAATTTTAGAAGTAACAATGATGAAAATATATTTTGGGTTCAAAAAATAAAAAGCACGTTCCTTAAAAAAACAGAAAATCCCAACAAAAAAATCGAACGTTTCTATAACAAAATTTAGAAAAGATAAAAGTACAAATAATATTCAACATTGTAATACAAACCAAAGTGAAAAATATCTTTTGATCATAGGAGCTCATTAATATCACATTGCAATCATTCGTAATATATTAGGCATCCCTAATCAGCCCTCATCTCCTTATTTATATTATATTTGAAAGCTAAAATCAGAAATCATGCAAATCATTCCTGCTATAGATATTATCGATGGTAAATGCGTACGATTGACACAAGGAGACTATTCGCAAAAGACAATTTACAATGAAAATCCGTTGGAAGTAGCCAAACAATTTGAATATGCTGGATTAGGTAGACTTCATCTTGTAGATCTTGATGGTGCTAAAGCTGGAGAAATCAAAAATTGGAAAGTACTTGAAGAAATATCATCCAATACTAGTCTGAGTATTGATTTTGGAGGCGGAATCAAAAAAGATAAAGATGTGGAAATTGTTCTAAACAGTGGAGCTTCCTTTGCCACTATTGGAAGTGTCGCTGTCAAAAACGAAGAACTCCTCACCTATTGGATCAGCCAGTATGGAGCCGAAACATTTCTTCTTGGCGCAGATGTCAAAGGTGAATCCATTGCCATAAATGGTTGGATGGATACGACCGATATCTCCATTTTTGAATTCATTGACAAATATGTGAAAAAGGGAATTCAACAGATTTTCTCTACCGATGTAAGCAAAGATGGGCTTTTGGAAGGTCCTTCCATAGAGTTGTACAAGAAAATTAGAGCGCAATTTCCAGATCTTTTTTTCATTGCAAGCGGAGGTGTCAGCAACATGCAAGACTTAAAAGATCTTTCTGATATTGGTTGCGGTGGTGCCATTGTGGGCAAAGCTATTTATGAAGACAAAATATCTTTAGAGGAATTGAAAACATTTTCTTAAGCCATGCTGAAATGTTTTTTCATTGCAGTTATCCTTATTTACATTGCTCCTGTCAGTGCTCAACAAATAATTTCTTCAGCACATAAAGATGGCGTTTCCATTCGTGGCCTTTCCATATTGGATGACAATAATGCGTGGATAAGTGGTTCGAAAGGGACGGTTGCTTATACAAATGACGCAGGAAAATCATGGAATTGGTTGCAAGTGCCACAATACGAAAACAGAGATTTTCGTGATATTGAACTGTTGGACGAGCATACTGTACTTATCATGGCTATTGATACACCTGCGGTAATTTTGCGTACAGACGACAAAGGACTACATTGGAACAAAGTATTGGAGGACAAGAGATCGGGGATGTTTTTGGACGCCATGAGTTTCAACGGCAAAAAAGCGGTTGTCGTAGGCGACCCAATAGAAGGACAGTTTTACATTTCGACTTCCAATAATTATGGCAAAACTTGGAAAGCGGCCAAACAAACATCAGTAAATACGGGTGGTTGTTTTGCATCTAGCGGAACAAATGTGGCTTGGAGAAACAACGATTTTTATACAGTGACAGGAGGTAAAAATTCCGAACTTTTACTGCGCAATCACGGCCTTAGTATTCCAATCACTAGGGGTAAAGAAACAACGGGGCAAATTCCATCGCATTTAACCCAAACAAAAAAGCAAAAATAATCGGGGTGATAGTTGGTGGAGATTTTAACAATAAAGAAAAATCAGACAGCAATTGCGTATTGATGCATGATGTTTTTCTGCACAATGAGATGATAGTGTTGCGACATTCACTTTCCCTATCCAAGGTCCCAAAGGCTACAAAAGTTGTGCTGTTTACATAAATGAAAATACAATCATAGCGACTGGAACCTCTGGAACTGATATTTCCAAAGACGAGGGTTTACATTGGGAACATATTTCTGACATTCCTTTTCATGTCATACAAAAAGCTAAAAAAGGTAAACTCATTCTGTTGGCCGGACCAAACGGATCTATTGCCAAACTTGAATTTTAGGCTATCTTATTTGACCATTGCCGCGCAAAAACCATTTTTCGGTAACTAGTTTTTCCAATGCAAAAGGACCTCGAGCATGTAGTTTTTGGGTGGAAATACCCACTTCCGCTCCCAAACCAAACTCTTCCCCATCCGTAAATCTGGTAGAAGCATTGGAATAAACAGCGGCGGCATCCACTTCTGAAAGAAATTTTTCGCAAATCTCTTTATTTTCGGAAACTATGGCTTCCGAATGTTTTGTCGAATAGTGAGCAATATGGTTCAAGGCGCTTTCCAAATCCTTCACAATTTTGACTCCAGCCTTCAGACTTAAGAACTCGGTTGCAAAATCCTCCGATTTGGCCAAACGTATATTGGGATACCCTTTTAAGATGGTATACGCAGCAGAATCTGCAAATAACTCAACCTTATGATCCAAGAATGGCTGAGTGAGTTTTTGTAAAAATTCTTTTGCAATTTTTTGGTCGACAATAACGGTATCCATCGAATTGCAAACAGAAGGACGAGAAATTTTGGCATTCAATACTATATCAACTGCTTTGTCAAGATTGGCATCCTCATGCACGTAAACATGGCACACACCTGCACCTGTTTCTATGACGGGGATATCGCTGTTCTTCCTTACATATTCAATCAAACTATTGGAACCCCTTGGAATAATTACGTCAATATATTCTTTCTCTTTCAATATCTGGGCTAAAACTTCCCTTTCTGAAGGTAATAACAAAACACAATCAGATGGTAACCCATGATTCCTCAACGCTCTTTTGATAAGCATCACAGCGGCATGATTGGAATTTTCTGCATCACTGCTTCCTTTAAGTACACAGGCATTTCGACTCTTAAGGCACAAAGCTGCTATATCATAGGTAACATTGGGTCTTGATTCATAAATAGCACATACAACGCCTAAAGGCACTGTACGTTTTTCCATTTTAATTTTATTTGGCAATACTTTTTTCGTTAAAATAGTACCTATGGGATTTTTCAATGATGATACATTTCTCAATGCCTGCGATATGGCATGAAGACGATCTCGCGTGAGTCTTAGACGATCGTTTTTAGGATCATCCGGCGCTTTCCTTGCCAGATCCGTCATATTTACTTTCAGCAATTTATCCTCACTCTGATTGACAAGATCCGCTATCTCATTTAATACCGCATCAATTGTTTGATCTGAAGCATTACGTAATGCTCTC
>QFOI01000531.1 GCA_003241175.1 Pseudopedobacter saltans | reverse complement strand
GCAACAAAAAAGGGAGAAAAAACAATCCTCCATATAGTGCTAAGGAGCGAATAATAGTAATGATTGCGGCACTTATAAATACTTTAGATTTGAATACTGACAAGTCAATGAGAGGATCCGGTTTTTTGGCGGATTTTAAATATAAAATAAAACTTACTACACTAGCAATTAAACCAAATACTAAAATCCAACCAATGCCCTTTGGATCGGAAAACAGATTAATAGAATACTGAATGGCAACGATAAAAATTCCAAACCACAGAAATCCATTTGTATCAAAATGCTCTTTTTCTTTAGGTTGTTTTTTCAAATAAGTTAAATATTTTAGACTCAATAAAATGGTCGCAATACCAATAGGAATATTTACAAAAAAGATACTTTCCCATCCAAAATAATGCGTCAAAATACCTCCTAAAGTTGGGCCAATAGCTGGTCCCATAACATTGCCAATTCCCCACCAACCAATAGCGGTTCCGCGTTCTTCTTTTGGAAAACTATCCGATAATATAGCCAATGATGTGGGTGAAATAGCACCGCCTCCTGATGCTTGCAAAACCCTCGCCGCTATTAGCATTGGAAGACTTTGTGCCGTACTACAAAGCAGCGATCCAATAGTAAAAATGATTACACTAGAAATAAAAAGATTAAAATACCCAATCCTATTTTTCAACCAGTTCGTTAATGGAATAAAAAGGCTAAAAGAAACCATATATGCGGTCGTCACCCATTCCACGGAATGCAGATTGGTATCAAATTTTTTTTGAATGACGGGAAGAGAAACACTGACAATACTACTATCAATCGTAGCCATCGATGTGCCAAGCATGAGAGTCAACAAAATGAGTGATTTATGCTGCATAGGTTTTCCTACTTATTTTTTTAAAGTTAGGAAAATACCCTTGTTTATGTCTTACTTTTAAAATTTTAACGCATCAATTTAGATGCTTGTATTCTATCGGCGTCATTCCCGTTCTTTGTTTGAATAAACGTGTAAAATGCTGTGGATATTTGAATCCTAACTCATATGCAACTTCGCTAATGGATTTGTCTATGGAAAAAATACGCTCTTTCGCAACGTCAATAACTTTAGATTGAATAAATTCCTGTGCCGATTTTCCGGTTTCTTTTTTGATTAAATCACCAAAATAATTGGACGAAAGATGTAGTTCATCTGCGCAAAAAGATACAGAAGGCAATCCTACATTTTGAGGTTTGTCAGTTTGGAAATAATTGTTTAATAAATCTTCAAAACGAGCTAAAATACCTTTATTCGTATTTTCTCTAGTGATAAATTGACGATCATAAAACCGAGTGCAATAATCCAATAGCAATTCCAAATGTGAAGTAATCAACTTCTTACTATGCTTATCAACACTCTGTTGTAGCTCAAATTTCATTTTATCAAAAATATCCAAAATTAAACTTTTTTCCTTTTCGGATAGGTGCAATGCTTCGTTGGTATTATAAGAGAAAAAATGATAGATACTCATCTGCTGAGCCAAAGAAGTATGCAAAAACAAATCCGGATGAAAAACAATCGCCATCCCAAACGGCTGATACATTTCCGTATTTAAAACTTCAACCACTTGTCCAGGCGCGAAAAATACCAAAGTTCCTTCTTGATAATCGTAAAAAGTATTGCCATATTTTAAATCACCACATTTCGTCTGTTTGAGCACCACGCAATAAATATCAAATACCATTTTGAAACTTGTTTGTGGTGCGGACCTGGATAAATCCACCACATTGACCAACGGATTGAGCGTCTCATTATTGTAAAATTGACTATAATCGTGCACTGTTTCAAATCTTATCGTTTCCATACCAAATGGTTTTACTCAAAATTAAATATATTCATCTCGATTTTCGTTGCTATAAGTGATATTGGTAATAGAAAACGTAATTTGGGTAAATAGACAAACCCATTATTTCTATTTTTCTTAATATTTGAATTGTTTAACTTTGTAATATGGAAAAGACAGAAACGCTTTGGCAATATTATCAACGTACCAAAAAAGAAATTCCAGAAGATTTTTTGGCTTCTCGTGGCACAACGAGTCATTTCAATGTGATGAAGCGCAATTCTTGCTCCAGAAGTTTGCCTTTTCAAAGAATAGATTATTACAAAATCTGCCTGTTAAAAAGCCATGCTTATTTGCATACAGAAAGTAAGACTATTGAAATAGAAACACCCAGCATTTTCTTCGCAAG
>QFOI01000530.1 GCA_003241175.1 Pseudopedobacter saltans | reverse complement strand
TTTTTTTGTTTTTATATCATATAGTTTCTGCACAGACCGAAAAAAAATTTGATACAGCAAACGTGAAAAATGTTAGATGGCAATCTGGGTTATTAACGTTTAATGATTACAAAACTATAGATTCTAAAACCGAAAAAGACGACCCGACTGGATATGCCGCATCGACATCTAGCAGAATGGCGTACCATATTTGGTATAAAAATAAAAATATCAAATTTTGGGTACAAAACTATTTTTCTTACGATGAATCATCCATGAAATCATGGGCAAAAGAAAATGCAAAAGTTTTAAACCACGAACAAGGTCATTTTGATATTAACGAAATCTATTGTAGAAAATTTATATTAAAACTTAAAACACTTTCGTTAACTAGTAGTTTTAATGAAGAGATTATTGAACTCTTTGATAAAATAGTAGAACAGGTTGGAGAATTCCAATATCAATACAATCGGCAAACTGAGGATGGTAAAAACGTTGAATTGCAAAAGTTGTGGAATGAAAAGATTAAACAAGAGCTTGATCTGTTACCACCCGTTGATGGGATAATCATAAATTTAAAAGTAAAATAAAATACGTTATCTTTGCAGACTCGATCTTTGATTTATGGGGCTGTACTTGGTTTCGACAGCATGAGGAGTGGTAGGTATAAGCATGCAGTGCGTTGTATAATTAGCACTTAAATCTGAATATTCAAACTTTAAATGGCAATACACAGTATGCCATGGCTGCTTAATCAGCGATTAACCAGTCATTAGGGCCGCGTTGAACAGGTTGGTCTGTTACCGAGTTCCGCCGCCGACTCAACAAATAAAACGGAATGCTGTGCTAGTAGGCTGTGCCTAGCACAAAAGATTATTCAGCTAAGCGTAGGATTGGTTGGTTTCTAGCCTGTCTTATGCCGACAATTAATATGGAACTAAGCATGTAGAAGACTTATGATGACCGTGTTTGGACAGGGGTTCGATCCCCCTCAGCTCCACAGATAATCTAACATATTGGTAATTCATATGTTTCAAAAAGACCAATCTTGATAAAATCAAGATTGGTCTTTTTATTTAATGGGATACAAATTTCAATCCTATGATCGATCCAATCAGTGTAACAATAAAAAAAACACGCCAAAAGCTTATTGGTTCTTTAAAAACGAGAATTCCCATTAGTACGGTTCCGACTGCACCAATACCTGTCCAAACAGCATAGGCGGTGCCAATAGGTAATGTCTGAACCGCTTTCATCAACAATAACATACTAACAACAAGAGAAACGACAAAACCTCCATACCACCAATACATAACTGAACCACTAGAAGAACCTGCCTTAGTCAAACAAGAGGCAAAAGCTACCTCAAAGAGCCCTGCGATAATCAATAATATCCAATTCATTGTATTATAATTTGATACAAAGTTCGTTTGCGAATTCGGCCAATCATTTTACAAATGATAAAAAAACTATCTTATTTCTGCTCGTATACGACTAAGGCTTACTTGAGTAATGCCAAGAAAGGAAGCTATATGGCACAAGGCGACTCGCTGCATAAGATCCGGATATGTGTTCAATAGTTCTTTATAGCGTTCAGTTGCGGTTCCTAATTGTCTGGATATAAAACGTTTTTCCGTTTTTACAAGTTCCTTTTCGGCTAGTTTTCTTCCCCAGTTGGCAATTTCTACATTTTGGTTGTATAGATTCTGTAAGTTTTTATTGCTTATCTGATATAGCTCCGCATCTTCCAATAGTTCGATAGTTTCATAGCTTCTTCGGTTTTCAATATAGTTTTGCATAGAAATGATAAAATCTCCTTGCATGCCAAACCAGAAGGTTATTTCGCCATCATCTATCGTGGAGAAAGCTCGGGCAATACCACTCTTTAAAAAGTAAACATTCTGTTCGTACCTATTTTCTTTAAATAGAATGTGACCTTTAGGGAAATGAACTTCTGTTGTAGCGGATACAATCAATGATTTTGCTTCTGACGAAAGAGGATGTATCCCGTCCAATATTTTATCTAAATGCATTTTTACACTTTTTCCTACTGTGGAATATTTTCTTGTAAAACCATATTTCCTCTTGGATCATAGTAGGTACAAGTCATTTTTCCAAGGTCCATTACCCATTTTTCAATACCAGTTTGGGCACAGTGTTCACAAAAAGTAAAATAATTGGTGTTTCCCTTTTGGTGAAGTTTTAGATAATTTTGAAATTTTTCACTGTCGACTTTG
>QFOI01000529.1 GCA_003241175.1 Pseudopedobacter saltans | reverse complement strand
ATGATGTAAATATTTTCTTTGGGGATAAATGAAGTAAACCTTTCGTAAGTTGCTTGCAGGAAAGTTTTACCTATGTGCAATATATCTAAAAACTGTTTTGGCAATGCCTGCTTACTTTTCGGCCACAGTCGCGTACCTATACCACCAGCCAATATCAAAACGTAATGATCTTTGTTCATGTATATAAATATTTCTAATGTCCTGAAATGGTCGATTCAAATGTAGTCAAAACCGCTGATTTGGGCGATAATAATGTTGGCGAATGCACTAAAAAAGGCATTGCATTTATTAAAGACTTGTAATAAGCCTAATGAATGCAATGCCCAGCCGTTGTCAACCTTTTCAATACTAATCTTTAGGCTTGTCCTTGATTTCAGATTTTTTCAAGTAGATCTTCTTACCGTCTTTGTTGAGGTAATATTTCTTGTCACTTTTGTCTATGTAGACATCTGAACCGTCAGGAGCAACTTTGCCTTTGTAAGTTTTGTCTTTGACTTTTGCGAAGCCCTTTGTTGCCAGTTCAGCACTCTTGTTGCCAACTGTTTTGGCTCCCTTGCCTATGGCTTTGCCGGTTTTGTCTGCAGTCTGTTCCACCTTGGATTGAGCGGATACGTTACTGACTGCTGCTATGGAAGAAAATGCTAAGGCTACAAAACCAATTGCCAAATGTTTTTTCATGTTGTTATAATTTATTTGTCTACTACATATAGATATAGAACAAATCCAAGGCCAATTTGTTTAATCATAGTGAATAAAAAAGTTAAAGACGAAGGATTGGGATTTAGACAAAAACAACCGTTTTAGGGATAAGAATGAGGTAACAATACGTAGATATAATAAAATTATTACTTTTGCTCTCTAAATTTTTTTTATTACAAAAATTTGAACAGTTAATTTATGGCAACTACATCGGATATCAGCCGTGGAATGATATTAAAATTGGATGGAAGTTTATACTCCGTCGTTGAGTTTGGAGAAAACAAAACCGCTCGTTCAGCAGCTAAGCTTTGGGCTAAGTTGAAAGGAGTGGATAACAATAGGTCTATCGAAAAAACTTGGAACAGTGGAGAGACAATCTACCCAGTACGTGTGGAAAAGAAAACCTACCAATATCTTTATAAAGATGAAACAGGTTACAACGTTATGGATACAGAAACGTACGACCAATTTCCTCTTGCCGAGAATCTGATAGACGCTCCTCAGTTTTTAAAAGATGGAAGTGAAATAAACGTTTTCATCAATACAGAAACTGAACAGCCAATCAACGCGGAATTACCTGAAAAGATCGTCATGAGAATCACTTATTGTGAACCTGGATTGAAAGGAGATACTGCCACAAGAGCATTGAAACAAGCAACTGTAGAAACTGGTGCTATTGTAAACGTTCCGCTTTTTGTCAACGAAGGCGAATTGATACGTATCAATACCAAGACCGGTGATTATGTAGAGCGTGTAAAAGAATAATATTTCTATCTATTGTAATAGTGCGTCATGTACGCACATTTTTATGCCGTATTAAAATAAAACATTTTAATTTTTAAAAATGGACTTTAAACAAATTCAAGAACTTATTAAGACGATTAATAAGAGCAATATCGGAGAACTTTGCATACAGGAAAAAGACTTTAAAATCTGTATCAAACAGAAGGTTGACAATATCATTGTGGGAGCGCCTGCACCTACCAATTATGTTGCAGCTCCTGCACCTACACCACTTCCTGCTGCTCAAGCTCCGGCGACAACTTCTTCTTCCACATCTCCAACAGAAGACACAAACAAATACGTCACTATAAAAAGCCCAATGATTGGAACTTTTTACCGTAAGCCATCACCTGACAAACCAAATTTGGTTGATGAAGGAACCGACATCAATCCAGGTAAAGTAGTTTGCATCATTGAAGCGATGAAATTGTTCAACGAGATTGAAAGTGAAGTTTCTGGTAAGATTGTTAAGATATTGGTGGACGATGCGTCTCCAGTGGAATTTGATCAACCATTATTCCTAGTTGAACCTTAGTATAGTTTTATGGATAGGGTTTGCAATAGATGGCGGAAATACCGTTTCTGGTCTATTGTAAACCTTTGTTTTTATCTTCAATTTTAAGCAAATGTTCAAAAAAATATTAATTGCAAATAGAGGTGAGATTGCATTAAGGATCATACGTACCTGCCGTGAAATGGGTATCCAGACGGTTGCCGTTTATTCTACCGCGGATAA
>QFOI01000056.1 GCA_003241175.1 Pseudopedobacter saltans | reverse complement strand
TAATGATTTTTTTACGGTATATGCGATGTCTTACACCAAGAAAGTTGCATCTACCTATTTGAGCACTTCAATGATTGGCCAGCTCAAAAAAATCAAGAATCAATATGATATCATTCATATTCACCATCCGGATCCGATGGCGTGTTTGGCGCTTTATCTTTCAGGCTACAAAGGTAAGGTGATCTGCCATTGGCATAGTGATATCGTTCGTCAAAAAACAATACTTAAGTTTTATAAACCACTTCAAACCTGGATGCTCAAACGAGCCAGTTTTATTGTTGGAACCTCTCCCATATATTTGGATTATTCTCCCTTTCTGCAACCTTTTAAGGAAAAACTACGATTGGTGCCTATTGGCATTCCCCCTGTCGATAAAATAACTAAAGAGCAAACGATACAAAAAATCAAATCACTAGCCAAGGGCAGGAAAATTGTTTACTCACTCGGTCGACTAATCTACTATAAAGGTTATCAGTATTTAATTGAAGCCGCACAATACCTAAACGAAGATATTTGCGTTATTATTGGAGGAAAAGGGCCGTTGAAAGAAGAATTTGAACAGTCAATCGCTAAATTTGGACTAAATGATAAAGTGTTCCTGATGGGGAGAATAGAAGACGAGGACCTTTCTTCTTATTTTTCTAGTTGTGATTTGTTCTGCCTTCCCTCTACAGAGCGCTCAGAAGCTTTCGGGATAGTACAAGTGGAAGCTATGGCTTATGCAAAACCGCTGGTTGCAACAAAAATAGAAGGGTCTGGTGTCTCTTGGGTCAACGAGGAAAATGTATCAGGATTGAATGTTAAAATAGAAGACGCTAAAGATCTGGCAAGTAAAATAAACGAGATTTTAGAATGTCCTGAATTGACTGATAAATTCGGACAAGGGGCTCTTAAGCGATATGAAGATAATTTTACACAGGAAAAGATGGTGAAATTGATTTTACCATTATATGAGCAGGCATTGAACAATATATAAAAATACAGAACTAAGAATGAAAATCACTGTTATAGGAGGCTCTGGATTTATTGGAACCAATCTAGTGGAAATATTGAAAGATAAGCACGAAGTTAAGATCGTAGACAAGCAGATGTCGCATTTTTTCCCTGAATTGACAACCATCGCAGATATATGTGATCTAGATGCACTTAGGGAAGCAATAGATACCACAGATATCATAGTTAATCTGGCTGCGGAACATAGAGATGATGTAAGTCCTAAGTCGTTGTATTATGATGTAAACGTTCAAGGAACTAAAAATATATTGCAAGTGATGGACGAAAAAGCCATCAAAACGATTTTCTTTACTAGTTCTGTTGCTGCGTATGGTTTGAATAAAGAAAATCCTAATGAGGAACATCCTGTAGATCCATTCAATGATTATGGCATCACAAAATTTGCTGCGGAAGAAGTCTTGAGAGAATGGTACAACAAAGATCAAGCGAACAATAATTTGTTTATCCTTCGACCTACAGTTGTTTTTGGTCCAAGAAATCGTGGAAATGTCTACAATCTATTGAAGCAGATAGCTTCCGGTAAATTTATGATGATAGGTAAGGGGCAAAATAAAAAATCGATGGCTTTCGTAAAAAATATAGTAGGTTTTATCCAATATGCTATCGAACAAAACATGTATAACGGTTATCATTTGTTTAACTATATTGACAAACCTGATCTTTCAACTATAGAGTTGGTAAAAATTGCGGAAACCGCTACGGGTAAGAAACTTTCTCCTATGCAGATACCCTATGCTTTGGGCTATTTAGGTGGTTTAGGTTTTGATGTTTTGGCAAAAATAACAGGCAAAAAATTGACAATCAGCTCTGTTCGTATCAAGAAATTCTGTGCAACCACACAGTTCGACTCATCCAAAATGTTGGCTACTGGCTACAAAGCGCCTTACACTCTAAGCGAAGGCATTTCGGAAACTATCAAGAGTATATTGGACGGCGTAGAAGGGGTATTTGAAAGTCACTAGTTTATTTATGAAGATTTTAGAATTAATTAGACCAGCTTACTTAGAAGTAAGACGTATTGGAAATAATATTAGGCGATCAATCGAATACAGTTTGTCTGCGAAAAAAAAGGATATAAAAATCGCGATATCAACAGTATTGGGATATAGTGAACAAACTATTCCTAAATTGATAAATGATTTAAAGAAATATGGTTTCTCTGGGAATTCGATTTATGTTTTTGAAGGAGGGCATAATAAAATTGAACATTCTTTTGCAGGTTATCATTATTATAAAATTGATCACAATTCATTTGATTTAAATGGCCTGATAACTATTAATGAACTTAATCTAAATGCTGATTACTGGTTGTTGTTACACGATACTGTAACTATTGGAAAAAAGTTTAAGAAAATGGTCTATACATGTCAATTTAAAAACTTTTTAGGACTGAAATTACTGAAAAAAGATGTTTCCATGAACATTGGTTTCTACAGTATGCCTTTGATTAGACAAAATTCAGAATATTTGCATTCGTTTAAAAATACTGATTATACTGAAAAAGGGTTGTTGAATGCAAAAGAAAGAGGTGCTATTGAAGAGGATTATATTTTTAAGAATAGCCAAAATATTGGCTATGTTCACTATGACTTACAATATCGTGTTAAGTGCGAAAATGATGTAATGTACAAGGGACGTTTAAGAAGAATGGAATACTACCCGCAACTTGATATGACAAAATATAAGGCTAACTTTGTTACTGATAAGGAGTGGATCATAAAGTTATGATGCGAAACTGTTGTTTTGTTGCAAATATTGAACTACCTATACTATCATTATACTATTCTATTTACAAAATCCTTGGATGTAATTTCTGATTTCAATAGCAGATTAAGGTTTTGCATAATTGGGATGTCGATGGCACTCTTGGTAGATAATAATGTTAATATTTTATCAAGCGCTTTTAGTCCTTCTAGGGTTATACTATTGCCTAGTTCTGCATTTAAAAAGCCCTTTCCTATTAATAATCCTAAGGTTCTGTTTCTACTAAGATCGTTTAGTGAGGTAAGTCCAAAATCTCCAATGCCTGCATAGTGAAAAAGTAGATCAGCACTACAGTCAAAAGCCTCCAATATGTTTTTGATTTCCTTGATTGCTTTCGTAAATACTTGAAATCTAACATTGGCAGAGTTGTACATGGCATCTACGATGCCAATGACTATTGCATATACGTTCTTGACGATACTCATTAATTCTATTCCTAATACATTATCTGAATAATCGAGCGTTATGATTTTTTTTCTAAAAAGAGAACCAATAGTTGCAAGATCTTTTATTTCTCTACTTGCCAAGGTAAAGGCCGTAGGCATTTCGTAGATCAATTCACTGGCGAAACTTGGTCCTTTGAGCGAAATCACTTTGTTAGGCAGTAGCTCTTCAATGGTTTGAAAAATGAATTTAAAGTCTTTCCCAAAACCTTTAGCTCCATTTACAATCAATGTATGCTTTGCTATAGTTGCATTTTGTACGAAATCCAGAATCGCATAAGATGGGATACACAAAAATAGGATGTCAGCGTCATCTATTTTCGTAATGTCATCCGTCGCCTTTATTTTTTTGCTAAGTGTTTTGTTGGGATAGTAGATGGAATTGCGTCTGTTGTTGTTGATGTCGTCCACGATATTTTTGGATCGTGAGTAAAGAAGAATTTCATGTTTGTTGGCAATGACATTAGCCATCGCGGTACCAAAAACGCCAGCTCCTGCTATGAATATTTTCATTCCTTCTATGTTATTGTTTTCTTTCTATGCTAATTTTTCCAAATATTAATGTTTATCTTTTATATTTAGAAATCATTTAAAATTATGATTAAATATTTAAACTAAATTAAATATGTTTTGGGTAATTGACCTGCTCAGCTTAACTTAGCCATCGTGTTAATGGCGTTGCGTGACAACAAAATTAACTAAACCCGTATTAATACTCAATATCCGAAGAATGAAAATTTTAAGTACCAATAATGCACTTGATCTGTTCAAAAACAATGTAGGAGTTCGTTTTCAATTATACAATAGTCTTTTTACGGCTTTGCCTTTCCACAAAATTGAAAAAACTGGAATATTGCTTACTTTGTTTTTGCTACACTGTGAGGAAAAATATACTAAACACAAAAGCCCTATTGATATCGTCAATAGTTTTTTGGATACTTATGTGTCAAACTATAGTGTAAAGGAGCGTGTGGATATTTTGTTCCGATTCATTCAGTTTTCTGAGCGTCAGGTTGTATTGTTTGATTCTTTAGAAGAGGCTGCATTTCCTGTTTTACATGATATGAACGGTTCGGGAAGTATCTCTGACCTCAAAACGCAGATCGAACAGAAAAGTAAGTATGATGCGTTGGAAGAAAAGCTAAAAGATTATTCCGTACGTTTGGTGTTGACTGCGCACCCTACTCAGTTCTATCCAGGAGAAGTTCTTGGTATTATCAATGACTTGGCAGTAGCTTTGAAAAATGACGATGCGACAAAGGTAAATATGTATCTTCAACAGTTGGCTAAGACGCCATTTCTAAAAAAGCAAAAGCCTACACCTTATGACGAAGCAAAAAGCTTATTGTGGTATTTAGAACATACTTTTTATCCTGCATCCGGCCATATATTGGATAGTCTGAAAGACAAATTTGGCGAGGCGGTTTCGAGTAACAATCCTGTTATAAGAATGGGTTTTTGGCCAGGAGGTGATCGGGACGGAAATCCGTATGTCCGTAAAGATACCACTCTGAAAGTGGCGCAGGAATTAAGGAATGGCATCATACGTTGTTATTATCAAGATGTAAGAAAAATAAGACGCCGATTGACTTTTAGAGGAGTGGAAGAGATATTGCTGGAGCTAGAAGAGTTGCTTTACAATCATCTTTTCGAGCACGGCGAAGAAGGTTTAATTACAAAGGATATTCTGTTGTCAAAACTCAATGATGCCAAGCGAGAGCTTATCAATAGACATAATGGTTTGTTTGGATTCTTGTTGGACAATTTGATATGTAAAGTTCAGATATTTGGAGTCTTTTTCGCAACATTAGACATTCGTCAAGATTCAGGTTTACACGAGAAAATCTTTAAAACTGTTGTAGAAAAAACAGATGTCCTGCCAAAAGACTATTTGGATTTGGATGAAGATGCCAAGATTCAAGCCGTTTTGAATATTTCCAGTAGGGTAGATACTTCCATATTTGAAGACGAAGTTCAAAAAGATACAGTCGAGGTAATTGGCGCTATACAAGAGATTCAGAAGCATAGTGGAGAAGTTGGCTGTGATCGATATATTATCAGTCATAGTACGTCGGCACTCAATGTTATTGAAGTATTGGGACTATTTAAGTTAGGAGGTTGGAACGGTCCAGTTGTGGCAGATGTCATGCCTTTGTTTGAATCAATTGAAGATCTTAACAATGCAGGTGCTGTTATGGAAAAACTCTACACAATACCCGCCTACCGAGAGCATCTGAAACAACGCAATAATGTGCAGTCTATTATGATGGGATTCTCTGATGGTACGAAAGATGGTGGTTACTTAATGGCCAATTGGAGCATTTACAATGCAAAAGAGGA
Organism: Pseudopedobacter saltans; assembly: GCA_003241175.1. GTDB lineage: Bacteria > Bacteroidota > Bacteroidia > Chitinophagales > Chitinophagaceae > Rhizosphaericola. Next base: position 7,242 of record QFOI01000056.1, on the reverse strand, counting down.
ATTGACACGAGTTTCTCGTAAATACGATATTGACGTGGTGTTTTTTGATGGTCGTGGTGGACCTCCTGCAAGAGGTGGTGGCAAGACTCAAAAATTCCATGCCTCTATGGGTGGTAATATTGAAAACAAAGAAATCCAGTTGACTATACAAGGCCAAACGGTTAGTTCTAATTTTGGTACCGTAGTGTCTGCCCAATACAATATTGAACAGTTGATTACCGCCGGGATATTCAACGAAGTTATTTTCAATAAAGAAGAAACACTTACAGAAGACCAAGAATTGTTATTTAATGAGCTCTCTAAAAATAGTTTTGAGGCATATGTCAAACTAAAGGAGAATCCTCAATTTTTGGAATATCTGGCTTACGCGACACCATTACGTTTTTATGGAAATGCTAATATAGGTAGCCGTCCATCTAAGCGCAACCAAGATGCTAAAATCAATCTCGACTCTCTAAGAGCAATACCATTTGTAGGTTCATGGAGTCAAAACAAGCAAAACATTACAGGATATTACGGTGTCGGAACCGCTATCAAGAAAATGGTAGATGACGGAAAAGTTGATCAATTGAAAGAGCTTTACAAAGAGTCGTTGTTCTTCCGCACTTTAATGGACAATAGTGAGATGGCAATGAAAAAATGTTTCTTCCCATTGACCGAATATCTAGTTAGTGATGAGAAGTTTTCGGAAATATGGAAAATGACTTTTGAAGAATATGAATTGACGCAAAAAATGATTTTCTTAATTAGTGGACATACTGAGTTGATGCAGGGATATCCGGTAGAGCAATTGTCTATTCACATGAGAGACCGCATAGTATTGCCAGTAGCAACGATACAGCAGTATGCTATCGCCAAAATCCGTGAACTCGAATCATCTACGATTTCAGATGCTTCGGATAAGGAAACATTTGAAAAAATGGTAATGCGCTGTTCATTTGGATTGATTAATGCGGGGCGTAATTCGGCGTAGTTGATATAGAACTTGAATAAAAGTGTTCCAATGATATTTTGGAACACTTTTATCATTTTTTTAGGGGCAAATTACGGTCTTTAGCTATTTTCATGATAATAGAATTATACCAAATGCCATAATCTTTGCCTTCTTCGGACTGTTCATATTTCATATTTTTGGCATGGTATTCATTCTGATTTTTAAACATTAAATATGAGTTATAGCCGTTCATGTTTTTGGTAATTGCTTCGTATAATATGTAATCTACTTCAAATGTTCTTGGATCCAAGCCATAGTAGGATGCCAAAAATTTATTATTCCGAGAAACAAGCGAATAATGTGGAAAGGCTTTACTTCCCCAAGACTGATAAAATGAAGTGTCTGGTGAATATAAGCTAATGCCTTCTGGATTGTATTTATTTGTAAGATTTTTCCATTCTTCAGTTGATCCTGAAGAAAAAATATTTATGAAAACTATTCCAGTATCCAACTTAAGATACTTGATTCTTTCATGTAACTGTTTCGCTAATGGAAAATTACTAAAACAGTTGGTGCATCCAGGTATCCAAAAGTCTAAATATAAAATCTTTCCTTTAAAATCATTTAGGCTAACTTTTTTTCCATTTGCGTCTAAAAGGTTTATCGGCGGTACTAATTTCCCAGTATCAGAAGAGAACATAGAAAGATAATGATCTTGATTTTGAGTTGTTGATTGACTTTTGCAAATGATTATGCATAAACATGACAAAATGGTTAATGTTGTTTTCATAGATAGCGTATTTTATAATGTTAGTATTGTTTAATATTAGTTACTAAAGCTACTTTCTTTTTATGTAATACCCGTTGTGCATTTAGGAAAATAATTAGAGAAAATAAGAGATTGCTTCGTCATTCTTCGTTCGCAATGACGGACATTTTTGTTGAAATGCGATAGCAGTCAAACGTCATTGCGAACGAAGTGAAGCAATCTAAGTACCGCATTAATGAAAAAATTCTCTAAATGCACAACGGGTTATGTAATATAAAATTAAATGTTGTAATCGTAAATCACTTATTCAAATAGTTGAACTGTTCCTGTTTTACCGATAGCATAATCTATGGTCTTCTGTAATTGGAATAGCTCACTTTCTATTCGGACAAAATTAATTTTTGTCGAATTTATATTCCTAATGATATTAGCCGATTTCACAGGTAATAGCATCGACTTTACACTGTATTGCATTTCCAATACTTCGGTAACGATTCCTGTAATCATAGTGGAATTTTTTATTGTCATTTTTGCTGCGGTAAATGCTTTTTTCTGTTCTTCATTTAAAGGTTTGGATTCAGAGACGTTAGGTTCAACTTTATAGTTTGTGTTCATGAGCAGTTTACTATTTGGTAGATAGGAAACCGTAACCTTGCTGCCAATGAATGATTGTACAGATGTTAGCTGCCAACCAATATAAGTTTGCCAATGCAATACACTGTATCTTGAAGTACTTATATTGTACACCAAATTATTATTGTCAATCTCTGTAGTCTCCAAGATGCCGGAAACGGTTATTTTTTTTCTTGCGAGAAGATCTTTTTTTAAGAGTTTATATGAGTCACTGAACTTTTTTGTAAACTGATTTACACGATAAATGATGGAAATCATCACAATTGTTAGTAAAAGAAATACCCAATTGAATTGAAGAAAAACAAACAACAAAAGTCCCAGCAATATCAAGGTAATAAAAACCTGTAGTATTAAATAGCGTAAACGAAATTTATTGACCTTTTGGATAACTGCATTTAATTCTTTTTGGTCTATGTCAGAAATTGTTGACTGTTGCATGCAAACTATTTTGTTTTCAATAGTTGTCTTTCAATTAACTCTTCCAATTGTTTAAATTCTTTAGGTCCGTATCCGATTGATTGATATATGATTTTACCATTTTCGTCGATCAATATATTTCTAGGAATGGATTGGGTCGCAAATTTTCCAAATACCCCGCGGTCTACATCAGGTAAAATGGGGAATGTAAATCCCTTGTTGGCTTTGAAAGTATTGAGCTTGTCCCAGTTTTCTTCTCTACCGAAAACTAGCAAGGCAAACTTAGGATTGTCTTTGTGCTTGTCCCATATTTCTTTTTGCATCAAGGGCAGTTCTGTATTGCAAGGAGGACACCAAGTTGCAAATAGATTGATGAGTGTTAGTTTTCCTTTGTAGTTTTCAATACGGGCTTGTTTTCCAGGTTCCAATTCAAAGCTAAAACTAGGAACAGCTTGGCCGATTTTTGTAAGTGTGCTGTTGTCTTCTTTTTGAGCAAATACATTAACTGTACACAGAATAAATAGTGTGGTCAATATTTGTTTCATATATTTTTTCAGATAAAGATATACAAAAAAGCCGCATACTTTCGTACGCGGCTCTATCGTATAAATAAAGTGAATCCTTATTTTACTTCTTCAAACTCTGCATCAGTTACGTTGTCGGCACCGTTATCGTTTGAAGTACCTGCAGAAGCACCTGCATCAGGACCTGGTTGTGCGCCATCTGCAGCACCAGCCTTGTACATATCTTCGCTAGCGGCAGTCCATGCTGTATTCAATTCTGCTAAAGCAGTGTCTACATCAGCAATATTTTGTGCTTTGTGCGCTTCTTTCAACTTGTTCAACGCAGCTTCAATAGTTGCTTTCTTTTCTGCAGGAACTTTGTCTCCAAATTCTTTCAATTGCTTTTCGGTTTGGAAAATCATACCGTCAGCTTGATTCAATTTTTCGATTTTTTCTTTTTCTGCTTTGTCGGAAGCTTCATTCGCTTTTGCTTCGTTCTTCATCTTTTCGATTTCTTCCTTGCTTAAGCCAGATCCAGCTTCGATACGGATTTTTTGCTCTTTGTTTGTTCCTTTATCTTTTGCGCTAACGTTCAAGATACCGTTTGCATCAATATCAAAAGTAACTTCAATCTGAGGAACACCACGTGGAGCTGGTGGAATACCATCCAAGTTAAACACACCTAAACTCTTATTGTCTTTTGCCAATGGACGTTCACCTTGCAAAACATGAATCTGTACACCTGGTTGGTTATCGCTGGCTGTAGAGTAAACTTCTGTTTTCTTGGTAGGAATAGTTGTGTTTGCTGGAATCATTGGAGTCAATACGCCCCCCATTGTTTCGATACCCAATGTCAATGGAGTAACGTCCAACAACAACACGTCTTTAACTTCACCAGTCAATACAGCACCTTGAATACCAGCACCGATTGCAACTACTTCATCAGGGTTAACACCTTTGTGTGGTTTTTTGCCAAAGAATTTTTCAACGATTTCTTGTACTTTAGGAATACGAGTAGAACCACCTACCAATATAACTTCATCTATCTGTGATGCACTATAACCAGCATCTTTCAATGCAGCTTCACAAGGTTTCAAACATCTGTCAAACAAACTGTCAGACAAACTTTCAAATTTTGCACGAGAAAGTTTTTTCACCAAGTGTTTAGGCACACCATCAACGGCAGTGATGTAAGGAAGGTTGATTTCTGTTTCTGTAGAAGAAGACAATTCTATTTTTGCTTTTTCAGCTGCATCTTTCAAACGTTGAAGAGCCATTGGATCTTTACGAAGATCAATGTTTTCTTCAGATTTGAATTCGTCAGCTAACCAGTCCATGATAACTCTATCGAAATCGTCACCACCTAAGTGTGTATCACCATTTGTAGATTTTACTTCAAATACACCATCTCCCAAATCCAATACGGATATATCAAAAGTACCACCGCCTAAGTCAAATACGGCGATTTTTTGTTCTTTGTCTTTTTTATCCAAACCATAAGCCAACGCTGCAGCTGTAGGTTCGTTTACGATACGACGTACATTCAAACCTGCGATTTCACCCGCTTCTTTGGTTGCTTGACGTTCCGCATCGTTGAAGTATGCAGGTACTGTGATGACCGCTTCTGTAACTTCTTGTCCCAAATAATCTTCTGCAGTTTTCTTCATTTTTTGAAGAATCATAGCAGAGATTTCTTGTGGTGTGTAAAGACGACCTTCAATATCAATTCTGATAGTATCGTTGTCACCTTTTACAACTTTGTAAGCCCAATGGCCTACTTCATCTTTAACCTCATCAAAACGACGACCCATGAAACGCTTAACGCTCATGATGGTGTTCTGAGGATTAGTGATAGCCTGACGTTTTGCAGGATCTCCTACTTTGCGTTCGCCATTTTTCAAAAAAGCTACGACGGAAGGTGTGGTTCTACGGCCTTCGTCGTTAGCAATAACCACCGGCTCGTTACCTTCCATTACGGCAACGCAACTGTTGGTTGTTCCTAAGTCGATTCCAATTATCTTTCCCATATCTATACTTTAATATTTTTAGTGAATAATGCCTTATTGTTGTCAAGCATTATGCCATTTGAAAATAGGAAGTAATAGACTGAAAAAATGTCAGTTTGTGGCTTTTTTAACTATATAAATAGTCTAAACTGTCAGCGAAATTTTTGCAAATGTGTCGTATTGACGGAATCAAAAAACATATTCCTTTAAAAACGCTTCAGAATTTCTGATGGCAATATCCGAAAAATAAAAATCTTCCTGATTTTCTGTAATAATGACTTGGCAGTTGACATCTTTTGCGGAATAGTATTGAAGCCCATCTTCGAAATCGTGAATACGGCTGTTTTGGATTGTCTTTGTAACTGTTGCTGCATTTGTATTGCAAACTTTTACTTTTTCGGATAAAAGTGCAATCTTTTGACGCGCCATTGATTCTCCTGATTTTTTTCCGGAAAAATAAAAAGCGATCGCCAAACATAAGGGAGAAGTGTACACTTCAAAACGAGGATTTTCTGTCAAACTCAATATACGCGCAGCCTTACTGAACAAAGGATATTCCTTATTCAATACAGCAATCAAGATATTGGCATCCAAAAAGATTCGCATTACTTTCTTTCTCGGTATTCTTTTTTGGTTTCTTGACGGCTTTTGGTCTTGTGGTGGTATTCTGTATCACCCTCTGCGATGGTATGGACCCAATCGGCAATGGGCAAATCTTCCAGGTTATTATAATCTCCCGAGGTAATCTTTCGGAAAATATACTCCGTTAACCTTGAAAGGCTAATATTGTTGTTTTCGGCAAATTTCTTGGCTTTGGTAATGACATTTTCGTCAAAAGCCAAGGTTATCTTGGCATCCATAGTAACCTCCTTTTATGTTTATACTACAAAGTTATTATTTTTATACGTATAAATTTATTTTTATTATTTTTCTTGAAATTCAATGAGTTTTATTGCAAGTCAATAGGATTATTGTATTTGCTTTTGGCCACCTTTACAGGTCGAGATGTTGAGAAATTATTTACTTCGAACTCTTTTCCATCAATTTTTATAGATCCATTTTTGTAGTTTCTTTTCCATGCATCGGCCATATTGAGGAATTGGTTTAACGTAGCTTTTTGACTTTTTACAGGGATTCCGATGTATTCTAGTGTCGGTTGCAAGTCGATCTTATTCAAACTATAACGTATCTGTCCTTTATTATCATAGGCTTCCAGTATCAAACCAGGTAAACCATGTAATCGTCTTGGTCCAAACGAATAGGGCAAATCACTTGTGAACCAAACGGTATAGTTTCGTCCATGGCTACTAGCTGTTGCTTTTTGAGCGATGTAACCTTGGAGCTGTTTGACAGAATCCTCAATAGTCCATTGTACTGTTTCCTTGTCCGGAATTAAATAGAATATTTCACCAAAAGATCGAATCTCATAAGTATTATCCTTTTGAGTATAGTATTTTTCCCTGATTCCTTCTATGTATTTTGACTGATAAGTAAAACCAGGCTCATTCCAGCTTCTTTCCCTGTTAATTCTTGCAGCAGAATCATTTGTGTAGTAGGAATAACTTGAAAACTCACTTGTTTCTTTAGAAAATTTTAAAATCATGATTTCATGATCGTCTTGTTCATGGCTATTGGAATCTCTTTGCCAAACAAAGGAATAATAGGCTTTACCCTCGACTCTTTGGGAATCTTTAAGATGAATAATTGGAAGTTCTTCATGCATCTGGCCCGAAAGCGATGAATAGGATGTAATAACCAACGCAAGAAGTGTTAGTAGTTTGTTTCTCATTATACTTGATTTAAATTTTCATTATGGATATATGTTTAAATTACGACGGTCTTTTAAAATTCTTTAATATTTCTTTTAATTGCTTGCTGATTTGTTGGCTATCGCTCGGATCTTTGCCACTAGTTTCATCTTTAGCGATACAAGTGATGGTTTTCTTTTTTCCATCCAACCAAAACAAATATAGGTTGCTA
>QFOI01000528.1 GCA_003241175.1 Pseudopedobacter saltans | reverse complement strand
GAAGGCAAAAAAGTACTGGAATTACGTACCGCTTTTGCCGATTTCGGAAATATGCAAGCCGCATTGGAAGAAAGAAAAATCGTTCCAATAAGTTCCGAAGTTGAATGGATTCCAACGGTCACTGTTCCAGTAACGGATGAGCAAGCGGAAGAAATCAGTAAATTGATTGACATAATCGAACAAGACGATGACGTGAACAAGGTATTCCACAATATGGGATAGAAAATTGTCTGTTTCAATAGAAAAGGCTTCCAATATGGAAGCCTTTTCTATTGAAACATTTTTTCTTGGGAATATTTCCTAAGACGCCGCAGGTTCTGGACCATTTTCCGTTGGAGTGGCGGATGAAGCAGTACTTTCCGAATCCGTTTTGTTCCCGCCAAACATATTTTTCAAATAATCACTGGCCTCAGCCCAATGTTCTTTCAGCGATTCGCCACCTTTGGATGTCAATTCGGAAAAATAATCAGAAGCCTTGTCAAAAGTTGCAGAAGCTTCGTCCTTTACTTTTCCGGCTTTGTCTTTCAACGTTTGTGCTAACTTTTCTTTTTCCTCATCGTTCATGGAGGCATATTTTAAAGCTGCAGCTCCGGCAGCGGCTCCTAATAAGAATGTTGCGATATGTTTTGCGTCGACTCCCATGATTTTGAATTTTTAATATTTAATGATTAAGCCAAATATAGCCAAACAATATATCTTTCTATCCAAGTTTTTCCTAAAACAGAAAGAATTAACATTAGATTTTACCAAGAAAATCAGGCTTTTTCCAAATCAGATATGATGAGTTTTTTCATTTTTGTCATAATCCTAAAAAAGTTTTCTCTTCTTTCTGGATCTTTTAGTATTTCATAGATCTGTACCGGAACGATTTGCCAAGAAATACCAAATTGATCCTTGCACCAGCCGCAGACGCTTTCTGTCCCTTTTGCCGTTATTTTATCCCAATAGTAATCCACTTCTTCCTGATTTTGGCAATGAATCGCAAACGAAACACCTTCATCAAAGTTAAAAGGCTGTGGTACGCCGCCATCCATAGCCATAAATAGGTTTTTACCTATATAAAATCGAGAATGGACAACAGTGGCGTTTATGTGTACTTGTTCCGGTGCGTAATGAACAATGAATGGCTCTTGCTGCGGTGACATCAAACCCTGATAAAATGCAATGGCTTCCGCTGCATTTCCTTGCTGTTGATCACAGAACATGAGAAACGGAACTATACTTTTGCCTACTTCAGAAATCTTTCCCAAACTCAACTGCCAGCAAACGCCGTATTGATCTTCCAGCCACCCATACAATGGGCTCCAGGCATAATCTTTCAATTCCATCATGATTTTGCCATCAACTACAAGTCTGTCCCAGATGCTTTTCAACTCTTGCTCCGACTCTAAAGTGATAAAAAAAGGAAAAACTGGGATTCGGTTTAAAATTGGGACCTCCATTTAACGTCATCAAATTGGCATCACCAATATGAAAACTAGTGACGACATCATTTTGGTTGTCAATACCGGTATTGGGGAAAACGTTGCAGTAGAAATCCGCGACATCTTTGCCGTTGTTGTCACACCATATACAGGTGGTTATTGGATTTTGCATGGTTTATGATTTGTTTTCAACATAGGACTTGAAATTGTTCAAAATGGCTTGCCAACCTTCTTGTTGCAGTGCTTCCGGATTTTCATGTTCTGGTTCAAACGAGCAATCTATATGTGTTTCCTTTCCGATAGTCGAAAAAAGGACCACTACATTTCTTCCATCCTCAATGTGGTAAGCCAATTTTTCATCCGGGATTATTTCCGTAAAATGACCGCTAAAATCAAACGAGAAAGAATTGTCTTTTGCTGACATGGTGCTAGAAAATCGACCACCAACCACAAAATCACTTTCTGCATGAGGGCAATACCAATCTTCGGAAGCGAAATTCCATTTTTGAATTTCTGATGGGTTATTGTAACTTTCCCATACTTGTTGTATTGGAGCATTAACGGTCACTTGTACCTTTATCATAGATCTATTTTTATTTTTTCAAATAATCAAATGCGCCTACTCGCAAATGTATTTTATATTCCACCCAAGCCTTTAGACAAGCCAGAAAATTAGACCAACCTTCCGTGTTTTGCATCAGCCATTTTAAACCAGCGTCATTGTTTTCTTTGCTTCCCTCCGTAATTTTTACTATCGTGTTGTTTTCGGCAGTTGATGAGAGTAAAATGGTTGTGGTCGTTTTTTCC
>QFOI01000527.1 GCA_003241175.1 Pseudopedobacter saltans | reverse complement strand
AGTTCCATGTTTCCTTTTGTAAAAAGAAAAGTCGGAGGATCAAAACAATCTTTCAATCTTTTCGGATAACGCACATCTTTATAAGAAATCAAATCAATATCATGCTTTTCGACAAAAGACAATTCCTGTTCTGCTTTTGAAAAATCCTTGAAATCCAATATGTCTTTCGCACGCGCTTCACCAATATTGTCTAGAGTAACAAGCTCTTTTCTTTTAGCAGAAAAAATATCTTTTGCACTACCAAAATAGCTCAAAAGGTTTTTGATGTGTACAGATCCAATATTGGGAATGCAGGCCAAAGCAAGCTCGTAGATTCTTTCGTCGTTCATAAGTCAGATTAATAATTTCAGTGCAATAAAAATAACCAAAAAATCTTTAAGTCCAGTATTGCAATTCATTTGCTTTTGTCTATTACATTTGCCAAAATCCTACTTATGGCAAGTTTCGAAGTAATTGGCGGCACCAAACTCATTGGAGAAATTACTCCACAAGGAGCGAAAAACGAAGCATTACAGATTATTTCTGCGGTTTTGCTTACATCCGAAGAAGTAATCATTCACAATATTCCAGACATACTGGATGTCAATCTTCAGATTGAGTTATTAGCCGAACTAGGTGTAAAAGTGAATCGTATCAACAGACACACTTGTTCTTTCCAAGCAGATGATGTGGATATGGACTATTTTGGATCGGAAGCTTTTCGTAAAAAAGGTGGCAAACTAAGAGGTAGTGTGATGATTGCGGGTCCAATGTTGGCGCGTTTTCATAAGGCATTTATACCCAAACCAGGAGGTGACAAGATCGGACGCCGACGTTTGGATACACATATTCTTGGATTTGAAAAATTCGGAACGGAATTTATTTACCATAAAGATTCTAGTTTTTTTGAACTGAAAGCAACCGTTTTGAAAGGTTGTTCCATGCTATTGGACGAGCCATCCGTAACTGGAACAGCCAATATATTAATGGCGGCGGTCATGGCGGAAGGGACAACAACTATTTACAATGCAGCCTGCGAACCGTACATACAACAGCTTTGTAAAATGCTGAATCGAATGGGTGCCAAAATCAGCAATATTGGTAGCAACCTATTGACTATTGAAGGTGTTAGCCAACTTGGAGGTACAGAACACACCATGTTACCAGACATGATCGAAGTGGGAAGTTTTATCGGAATGGCAGCCATGACCCAAGGTGAAGTCACCATCAAAAATGCTCGTATTGACCAGTTGGGAATGATTCCCGAAAAATTCCAACAATTGGGCATCCAAATGGAATTCAGAGGAGATGACATTTTTATCCCAGCGCAGGATTCGTATGAAATCACCACTTATTTGGATGGTGGTATATTGACCATGTACGACGCGCCTTGGCCAGGATTCACGCCGGATCTTTTGAGTATTGTATTGGTGGTCGCCACACAAGCGAAAGGAAGCGTATTGATCCACCAAAAAATGTTTGAAAGTCGATTGTTTTTTACGGACAAACTGATTGATATGGGAGCGCAAGTCATATTGTGTGATCCACACCGTGCAACAGTAATAGGCTTGGGTAGAAAACATAAACTTCGTGGCATTACCATGACAAGTCCAGATATTCGTGCTGGTCAAGCTCTGTTGATTGCGGCCATGAGTGCCGAAGGGAAAAGCACCATCCAAAACATCGAACAGATCGACCGTGGTTACCAATACATCGATAGCCGCCTGAATGCTTTGGGGGCAAGCATTAGAAGGATCGATTAAACGATAAAAAAAAACCTCAATTTCAAAAACTGAGGTATTTTTTATACAAAACAACTATACAAGATTACCTTGGACACTATATTTTAATAATCTTTAAGGAAGATTTTTCTCCTTTGTTGGTTTTTATTTGAATGATGTAAACGCCAGCGATCCAGCTTGTCGCATTTATTTTAACCTGTTGTTCCTGCGTCTGTAATTTGTAAAGGACCTTTCCATTCATATCTAAGACCAGAACATCTTTCAAACTACTAGAAAGTTTGTTAATTGTAAATACATCACTTACTGGATTTGGGTAAACTGTTGGATTAAAATTTATATCCGCATTTTTGTATAAAGGCAGAACAATTATATGTTAATCCGATCACAGGCAATGACATGAATTCGGGGACAAATACACAACCTCTGAAGTCACTTTCGGAAGCCGCAAGACGCGTTAATCTAAATAAATACCAGGAAGAAACAACAATCATCCTTGCAGAAGGTGTGCATC
>QFOI01000526.1 GCA_003241175.1 Pseudopedobacter saltans | reverse complement strand
TTAAATTCCACCGTTCTTCCGATGCCTTTGTTGATATTGTAATTCATAAGGCAAGGGATTAAAGGAAGAATGAACGCAGGATAGTAGCGGCAACAATCAGGAAGATACACGCACCAAACCACGAAGCTGCGGTCTTACTTGTGTCAGGGTCACCGGAGCTAAACTTGTTGTAAACTTTAACGCCTCCGATTAACCCAACCACAGCCCCGATTGCGTAGATTAATTGGGTTGCGGGGTCGAAATAACTTGTTACCATTTGAGTAGCCTCGTTGATACCCGCAGAACCGTTTCCTTGTGCGAACGCACCCATTGCTGACAACGTTGCCACTGCTGCCAGCAAAACTTTTTTTCTTTGTTTTTCCATAATTGAAACACATTAATTTGTTACTGTTTATCCCGCACCTTGCGAGCTTTCGGGACAAATGTCTTATGGAAAAAGAGGCGTTATAAGAAAGTGGCAGTCAAAGGAAGTGTTTGGCGGTGAGTGGCTTTGTAGTGTATGAGGGAGCATAAAAAAACGTCAAACTTTTTAGAGTTTGACGTTCGGTTATCGGCATACCGATTTACATTTTACGACCTTTCGGTTTACTGTTCTTTGGTGGGGCTACTTGTTGTTTTTCGGATGCTTTTTGCAGGTTCTTTTCTTCTTTCAGATTGCTTTTAATCAAGCCAGCAAGAAAGGTTTTTTCCCAGGGTATTTGCTTGGCTTCAAACTGCAATTTCAAACCCTGCTTTTCCAGTCCGTTTGTCAGTTCAAAACCGTAATGCCTGTTCCATCCAATCCTGTCAAGCAGTCTTTCAGAAGGAAACTGCACAGCGATTAAATCTTTGGGTAGTTCCTTGATAGTCCGGTAATCGGGTTCCTGAAATTCGTGTGTCTTGGGGTTGTACGGTATGGTATAAGTCCTTTTGTCTTCATCATAGTAGTTCTGTATATCCGAGAACACAATACCTTTAGAAAGAAAATCGTCTTTGGGTCGCAGCTTATCCATTCGTATATCCACATAGAACGTATGTCCGGCAATAGCTACCTTTGGCAGCATCCCTTTGTTAACACGCAAATCGTAGGCTTTCTCGTCCACTATATTTTTTTCCGGCTTTGTTTCTGCCTTCTTCTGTTGCATACCAACTACCCAATCAATATAGCCCTTTGCATCATTAATATTGTGTGGTACGGACTTTCTGCTCCCGGACAGCTTGCTGTCATCCAGTCCAATGATAAACCCGTTGTTGGGGAACTCATCTGAACGATAAACAATGATGAGGTTGTCCATATCTTTTCCAACAACGTTATTCTTGTGGCTGGCTATTGTATATCCTTTATACTGCTCTAATATATAATCAGGGTCATTCTTACTAATCATACCTGTTCTATTAAAATGATTAATCATTTGGTTTTTCTCATAGCGTATTTCCCACTTTTCTTCAATCAGCTTAGCCGCATTTTGCCTTGATGGAATATCTTCCAGCGACTTAATCTGTAACTCCAAATGCGTTCTTAACGCTCCATCGTGGCATTCATACATTGAAATACCCATTGTATCAATCCGTAAACCTTTTTGAGCATCATCCACTATTTTAAATGTCGCCCACGTATAGGGATTGTCAGGGGAAGTAGCGGCTACTCCCGAACCTGCGTAAATGGGAAAAACGGGTTCTGTATCGTTAAAACTCGCATAATGCAGATAAGAAGCTATACCTGTCCTGAAATCACTTCCAATAGCACCCCGTTTGATGTTAAAATACTCATAGCCCTTTTCTTTCATTTTTTCGGCTATTTCGTCAGCCGTTTTTAATAATTCTTCCATTGCAACCGTTTTTAAACACCGTTAAAAACAAAGGGGAGCCGTCTATTCAGACAAACTCCCCAATGTCAAAATCACCCAAATCACTTTTCCGCAAGTTGGAAGAACCGTCGTCGCTTTCAGATGAAAGTGTGCTGTCCAAAAGCTCGGCAATTTTTCGGGAAGCACCCTCAATGGAATTTTCCAGTAAGCTGAATAATTCGGTTCCCTGTAATTTCTGAACTATGGCTACCGCTGTTTCCTTTTGAGATTGTTCCAAATTCTCTTTTTGGAGCAATGCCCCTACGGAGCTTAGTTCGTCGTAGGTAACCCCTTGGGCAAAACCGTTATCACCACCGGATATTCCGTACCTGTTCCATTCTTCTTCCTCTTCTTCCAAATCAGGCATATTGCTGAAAACTTCGTCCAGTTCTTCCTGCGGAATTTGAATG
>QFOI01000525.1 GCA_003241175.1 Pseudopedobacter saltans | reverse complement strand
CGAGGCATCATTGATCAGGATAAACAATTAATTGCCTATAATGGGACGCTCGAGGAATGGAAAAACCTCAAAGAAGAAAAGAGTCCTTCCAATACAACTCAGCTCAATTCCATCAAAAAGCTTCAACACCCTTCAGAAATTTTTCAGTTAAACGATGTATATATCAGATCGCATTTTGATTTAATTACAAGCAAAAGGAAAAGTGAAAAGATTTCTAAGACGAACAATATTATAGGAAATAAGGAAAATATCTTTTTGGAAGAAGGGGTTACGATGGAGTTTGCAACTATTAATGCCACTTCAGGTCCTGTTTATATTGGAAAAAATGCTACAGTAATGGAAGGTTCCCTGATACGCGGACCTTTCGCCATGCTCAAAGGATCTGTATTGAAAATGGGCGCTAAAATATATGGTGCGACAACCCTCGGTCCCTATTGTACTGGAGGCGGAGAGATCAAAAACGTCGTCATGATGGGCTATAGTAACAAAGCGCATGATGGGTATTTAGGTGATTCAGTATTGGGATATTGGTGTAATCTTGGCGGCGGTACGACCAATAGCAATATTAAAAACACGGCAGGTGAGATTGAAATGTGGGAAATGGATACAGACAAGACGAAGAATATTGGCATGAAAGGTGGCGTTCTTATCGGTGATTATACACGTACTGCCATTAACTCTTCTATCAATACGGGCAGCGTTTTCGGTATAGCTTCCAATATTTTTGGAACAGGATTTTTACCAAAAAAGATTTCCAATTTTGTTTGGGGAGAAAAGAAAAAGAATTCTTACGAAAAAGAAAAAGCCATACAAGACATTAATCGTTGGATGGCATTAAAAGGAAAAAAGCTAAAAGACGAGGAAAAACGCGTTTTGAATTATATATTTGAACATTTCTAAAAGTAAACTATACACATTTATATGCGAAATCAAATTGCAGCGGCGAACTGGAAAATGAACCTTACATGGCAGCAGGGACAAGAGTTGTTGAACTCTTTGGTGCCTCAGATTCCAGCATTGAGTGATAGTCAACAAGTTATTATTGCAGTTCCTTTTCCTTACTTGGCGGGTTCTCAAGAATTAGTCGCAGGAAAACAGAATGTCTATATTGCAGCTCAGAACATCTCTGACAAGAAATCGGGCGCTTACACTGGTGAGGTTTCGGGTGAGATGTTAGCTTCAATCGGTATTCAATATGTATTGGTAGGTCACTCCGAAAGACGTGAATACTACAACGAAACAAATGAAATATTAGCTGCTAAGTTGGATCGTGCATTGGAAAACGGAATCAAACCAATTTTTTGTTGCGGAGAACCATTGGACATCCGTGAAAAAGATACACACAATGATTTTGTGGAAATTCAGCTAAAAGAATCTCTTTTTCATCTATCTGAAGAGCAACTGGCAAATGTTGTGATCGCATACGAACCCATTTGGGCAATAGGAACTGGTAAAACAGCTACTTCCCAACAGGCAGAAGACATACAAAAACATATTCGTTCGGTTGTAGCCTCTAAATATGGTGATGCGGCTGCAGAAAAAGTTTCCATACTTTATGGTGGAAGTGTAAAAGCGGCTAATGCTGTGGAGATATTCAGTCAACCGGATGTTGATGGTGGTCTGGTCGGTGGAGCCTCTTTAAATGCGGAGGAGTTCTTAGCAATTATTAATGCTTTGCAATAGCCGAACTTGCTTGATATTGGAAAAAGCAGCCATCTTGGCTGCTTTTTTTTGTTAGTGTTTTTCCAATATATAAACACTCACCCATTCTTTTCTATTTTCCGAATTCAAAACTTCAACTTCCGTTTGCTCCATTACAAAAGGCAAAAGTTTTTCTATGAATGGTTTGGCCATCAGACGTTGTGGTGTGGAAAGGATGATTTTAGCGCCTTTATTTAATATTTGAGTTAGGGAAATGTATAACTCGTCAAACACAGCAGGTTCATAGTTGATGTCACTCAATAAGATTACATCGCCAAGTTTGTCATCGGGAATATGATTACAGTCAATGACTTCTGTGAAAATATTGAGGTGATTCAGTTTTGCACTTTCTGTTACAATATCAACCGCATCTTTTATATAATCGCTGCAACAAACAGATTTTGCAAAATGAGCAGCTACTAGTGACGGTAATCCTAAACCACCAGCCAATTCCAATACGTTTTTATCTTTGATATTGCTTGGATTTTCCACTAAATATTGACAAAGCCCAAGTGCAGCCGGCCACACTTGTCCCC
>QFOI01000001.1 GCA_003241175.1 Pseudopedobacter saltans | reverse complement strand
TGTAATTAATCAATTTTATCAAAGCTTAGTTTGCTTATCTCAAAAATAACAATTCACGATATTTAGGTAAACGCCATTCTTCGTTGTCGATCAATTGTTCCAACTTGTCAACATGATAACGGATACCGTCAAAGTAGGCCGCTTTGATTTCCTTTTCGTAAGCGATAGCTCTTTCTCTAATATCCTCAATCTGGTTTGCTTTCTTACGAGCGTTAACCATAGCACGACCTTTAGAGTAGATTTCCGCAATATGTTTGGAAACTTTGTCCAATATCGCTTTCTGAGCTGCAAAAGATTCCTCTGGCAAACCTGCTTCTTTCAAAGTCTTGATATTGTGCGCCAAAGAAGTTTGGTATTTGACAGCAACAGGTATGATATGGTTCAAGGCAAGATCTCCCATGATACGACCTTCGATCTGCACTTTTTTCAAATAGTTTTCCAATTCGATTTCGTGTCTAGCTTCCAATTCACGTTCGGAATAGACTCCGTTGCCTTCGAACAGTTTTTTTGCTTTTTCTGTTGAGAGCGCATCCAAAGCCAAAGGAGTCGTTTTTACGTTAGGAAGACCACGCTTTTCAGCTTCTTTTTCCCATTCTTCGCTGTAGCCATCTCCTTCGAACAATACGTCTTTGCTTTCTTTGATGTATTTCTGGATGATCTGCATCAAAGCGATTTCTTTCTTAGTTCCAGATTCGATCAAAGAATCCACTTCGTTTTTGAAATCTTTCAATGTCTGTGCAACAATTGTATTCAAAGTAATCATCGCATTCGCACAGTTGGCAATAGAACCCACGGCCCGGAATTCAAATTTGTTTCCTGTAAATGCAAATGGAGACGTACGGTTACGATCTGTATTGTCCAACAATACTTCTGGAATAGCTCGGTGTAAATCCAATTTCAAGATAGCCTCGTCTTGCTCATCAAATTTTTCAGTAACACGAGATTCAATATCATCCAAAACCTGGCGCAAAGCGCTTCCCACAAATACAGATATGATTGCTGGAGGAGCTTCATTAGCACCCAAACGGTGATCGTTGCTTGCAGAAGCTATAGAAGCACGCATCAAGTCTGCATAAGTATGTACCGCTTTGATTGTATTGACAAAGAAAGTCAAGAACAACAAGTTTGTTTTTGGTGTTTTACCTGGAGCTAATAAATTAACGCCCGTATCTGTCGCCATACTCCAGTTGTTGTGTTTACCACTACCGTTGATGCCGGCAAATGGTTTTTCGTGCAACAATACTTTCAATTTGTGACGTTTTGCAACACGAGTCATTACATCCATCAAAAGGATATTATGGTCAACAGCAATATTAACTTCTTCAAATATTGGAGCCACCTCAAACTGTGCAGGAGCAACTTCATTGTGACGTGTTTTCAAGGGAATACCCAACTTGTAAGATACTTCTTCGAAATCCAACATGAAATTGTAAACACGTTCAGGAATGGAACCGAAATAGTGATCTTCTAATTGTTGTCCTTTTGCAGGAGAAGCACCAAATACAGTACGTCCGCACTGGATCAAATCTGGACGAGCATTTGCCAAACCTTCATCTACAACGAAATATTCCTGTTCCCAACCAAGTGTTGGCGTTATTTTAGTAACGTTTTTATCAAAATAATGTGCAACATCCACGGCTGCTTCATTGATAGCATCCAAAGCTTTCAACAATGGTGCTTTGTAGTCCAAAGATTCACCTGTATAAGAAATGAAAACCGTTGGGATACACAAGGTTTTACCCAAACCAACTTCGTATATAAATGCTGGAGAAGTAGGATCCCAAGCAGTATAACCGCGTGCTTCAAATGTAGCTCGAATACCACCAGACGGGAAAGAGGACGCATCAGGCTCTTGTTGGATTAATGCATCTCCATCGAATTGCTCGATAGCCGTTCCATCTCCTTTTAGCGTAAAATAAGAATCATGTTTTTCAGCAGTTGTACCTGTCAATGGCTGGAACCAGTGCGTGTAGTGGGTAACACCTTTGGATTCCGCCCAAGAACGCATACCTGCAGCAATCTGGTTAGCGACGACACGATCGACTTTTTTCCCTCCTTTGATACTGGTCAACAAGCTTTTGTAAGCTTCATCTGTTAGGAACTGGCGGGCCTTTTCTAATGTAAAAACATTTTCACGGAAAATCGACGTAACGTTTTTGGCATCATATTTTACTACGGGGTCTATCTCCGCGGTTAAGTTATTGATTGCCTCAAATCTTAATGACATAAACTATTTAACTTATTAAATTAATACGAGGGTTTAACCTAGTAAAAATAGAAATTAATATTATTCTCACATTAAAAAAATGTGCATATTTTAAAAATCGCTTTATATATTTTTTTTACTAATATATAAATCGTTAATTTTTTTGAAGTCTATCAACTGTAAAATGAGAATGCAGAAAATAGCCTCAGGAATAGCTCGGTAACGTTGCAATGCGCCATAGTAAGCGACGGATTCCCCAATAAGCAAATAGTTAAGCAGGCAAAAACTAAACATCATTAGAAAAAAAGCATTGGACCATAATCCAGATTTACGAGGATATTTTATCGCCAATACTGTTAATGCCAAAAACAAAAAAAATATTGCAAAGCCGATCCAACCTATCCTTTCAACAAACAAATTCTTAGATATTGGAAAGAAAAAACAGTTGAAAATGGCATTAGGTAGATTTTGGATATAGGATAAAATGTTGCCAGTCAGTGGAATGGAAGGAATGGGTTGTGCGCCTGCAATGTCGTAAAACCCATTTTGCTTCCGTGCCAAAAGCAGTGGAAAATTTATGCTATTCGGAAAAAACGATGAAATCATAAAAAACACGAACACCAAGCCGAATGCAATGAAAAACCTTTTTGTAAAGTGCGTAGAATTGGGGTTGGCGACTCTGACCATAACTGTACACCCTACCAATATAATCGCCATGTAATTTTTGATCAGAACCAATACCAATACACTGAAAAACATATACATCCAAAACAAAAGACGCTTATATCCATATCTATCTCCCAAAAAAGAGTAACAATACAGAAAAACAGATAGCAACATCAAGCACAGCATGTCTTTTTGTATATTGCTCGTCCACAAAATCAAAGGCAAATACAATAGGAAAGTACCGATAATTGTCCATTGAGAATCTGGTTTTAAGTTGTAACGAAAAACCTTGACCAAGGCCAAAAGGCACCACATCACCAAAAAATTGGCTATTAAAATATTTACGTAATAGTTGCCGCCGCTGAAAACATTCAGGATCGCATTGAACTTGACAATGATGTTATCCTTTAAATCATTGAAATAGAAATTATTGCTATTTCGGAAAAAGAAACTCGTAAATGGATTTCCGCTGTAGCCATTGTTATCCAATATACCGTCAGATATAAAACTTCCAGGATGATGAATGAGGCAGTTGACTTCTTCTTTGCTAGCATTGAAAAGTTTCCAAGAATCGTTGCCTTCTAGATTTTCGGTATAGTACGCCATAAAAACACCAACAGCAACACGCAACAAAAAGCCAACCAACACTAGATACTTAGATAGATTGCTCAAAGACTTGGAACCCCATCGATATAGCCAAAAAGCAAAAACAAACAGGTATAACCCAAACAAAGCTATTGCCATTAAGATTCACCTTTAGATGCTGATTTGATATTGAATGGCATTTCTACAACGAAAATGGAACCTTTACCCAGCGTACTATCTACTTTTATTTTACCTTCATGTGCTTCTACGATCTGCTTGACATAGCTCATACCCAAGCCAAAACCTTTTACGTTGTGTACATTTCCCGTATGCGCACGATAAAAACGGTCGAAAACATGCTTTACTGTTTCTTTGGACATTCCAATACCATTATCCAAAACGCGTATCACCACACCTCTAGAACTATTGGAGGTAGAGATTTTAACTAAAGGGGGCACATCGGGATTGGAATATTTGACCGCATTGTCGACAAGGTTGTTGATAAGGTTGTTGAAATGTGTTTCATCCGCGTATATAAGATCGTTTTCGGCTTTTAGATGTTGCTCAATCACACCGTTTTTACTTTCCAGTTGTAGTTCAAATGCTTCGGCAATGTGTGCAATGACTTCATGCACATGAACGGGAACGATATTGAGATTCAGCTCTTGTTTTTCCATTTTGGCAGCTTGTAAAATGGTTTCCACATGCTTGTTCATTCGCTTGTTTTCTTCTTTGATAATCCCGCTGAAATATTCCATTTTGGATTCGTCATTTTGGACTTTGGGATTTCTTATTGCATCTATAGCTAATGAAATCGTCGCAATAGGCGTTTTGAACTCATGCGTCATATTGTTGATGAAGTCTGTTTTGGTCTTACTCAACTGTCCTTGTTCGAGCATGTTTCGCACCGTCAGATAAAAGGCGCCCAATATAACCACGGTAAACAAGGCAAAAGAAACCAGACTCCAAGTCATTGATTTCCAGACTTCTTTATTGAAATTTGGCAAAATTATACTAATGGATTCCTCTGACCCCATCATAGAAAGATTATTGGAAGAACTGATTGGGATCGAAAAACGTACAACAGTAGAGTCTATATTACTTAATGCTGCAGACTTAACATAATTAGGCGAGTTCATTTCTATGAATCGGCTTCCGTTATAGATAGCAAAATCAACTTGAAGGCCACCAACATCGTGTCTCTTCAAAGCTTCTCTTAATTGTTCGGAAACTTCATCATATGTAAAGTGATCCGCAACCAAAGATGGAGGCGTCAGGTCAAACGTTACATTTGGAATCCTTAATCCTTGCGGCTGTGTGGGTCTGTGCAAAGAAGTTTGTATATTTTTCTGTTTGGACAATTGATCAGCAAGTTCAGAAGATGCCCGCCCAACGTCTTCCAATAATCTATGAAATTGCGTCTCTTTCGTATTGTACACCCAAGATACCTGCAATACGAAAAAGCCAATCACGGACAAGCCAACCAAAACCAAACTGATGGAAATATTTTTTCTTAATCTACTATATGTACTCATGTAAATCGCGTTCTTCCGTACAAAAATACCAATACGTTATTGAATGTCTTTGCTAAAATTTCTAAACATAAGCCTTTTTTCGATCAGTTTTATTAATTTAGAATAAAAGCGGCATTATGGACAGTATCAAAATACAAGCAGGAGATTTATTGATTGCAGACCCTTTTTTGAAAGACAGCAGTTTTTCAAGGTCTGTGGTACTGCTTTGTGAATCGGATGAAGGTGGTAGCATTGGTTTTATTCTTAATAAACAACTGCCTCATATCTTAGGCGAACTAGTACAAGAAATGGAAGGTTACGACTTTCCTGTGATGTATGGAGGTCCAGTCAGAATGGATACTTTGCATTTTCTGCATTCGATTCCTGATTTAATCCCTGGCGGATTGTCTATTGCAAATGGAGTCTATTGGGGCGGGGATTTTCCGATGATGCTTGACAGTATTAAAAATGGAATTGCCAATAACCAAAACCTTCGTCTTTTTCTCGGTCAGAGTGGATGGTCAAATAATCAACTACAGAACGAAATAAATGAAAATACATGGTTACACACGCATGCACAACAGAAAATCATTTTTAACTCCTCAACAAACGATATTTGGAAAGAAGCGGTAAAACTAATGGGCAAAAAATATCAAGAAGTCATTAATTATCCTATAGATCCGTCTCTGAATTAAGGTAAACTAACCCGTTGTGCATTTAGGTCCTTACTGCTTGTTAAGATATTAATTTTTTGAAATACCTCTCCCTAACCCTCCCCTTTGAGGGGAGGGTTAGGGAGAGGTATTATTGGAAGGGTTAAGTACTTTCTCGAAGAATATGCGATTGAAATTCTTATTGATTGGCTGGAGTTCCCATATTGACCTTTGTGGAATCACCGTCAAACAAGACAATAGCTTTGTATCCCATTGGTTTGTAATAATCCGAAATGATAGACTGCACTTTAACTCTGGCAGCATCGATATACGTTTTGTTTTGTTCCAAGTTTTTTCTTGTTTCAGCGTACATTTTCTTTTCTAATTCTGCAAACTGTGCGTCCGATGCAGACTGAAACCATCCCCTTTGACTATTGGTTTGCATTTTGTCCAACTGCAATTCGTAACTCAACAGTTTGGGTTGCGGCAGATGTATTTCAATCGTGGAATCTTTTGTATTGATAGCAACATTTCTATTTTGCATATCAACACCGTATTTTGCCACATACGGAATGGAATAGTTAACAGTGTTTTCCATAAAAACACGACGCATTGCATCGGTAAAGCTACCGTCGTTTTCCATATTGGTATGTTTGATACTGGAGACGCCATGCGCTTCCAAAGTCGACAATTCGGCTATCTGTTTGACAAAAGTTGTATTGTTGATGATATTGTCATAACTGTTCGCCTTACCTGAACGTCCCAATAAAAAGGCCAAAACGCCAATGATCACAATCAAAATGACAATCAGTAAAAGTAAAAATCTATTTTTCATCTAGTAATTTTTAAATATCACAATACCCTACACAAAAATATAAACAAAAAGCGACTGCAAAAGTCGCAATCGCTTTAGAAAATATTTTGCCAAAAAAGAACCTCAACTAAGTCGTCTTTTCAAGAAGAGGACTTTCAAAAGTTAATTCCTTACTTAATCAAACCTTTGTCCGCTAAGTATTCAGCTATCTGAACGGCATTGGTAGCTGCTCCTTTACGTATATTGTCACTGACAATCCACATATTCAATGTATTGGTCTGTGATTCGTCACGACGCAGGCGACCGACGAAAACCTCGTCTTTTTCGTATGCATTTATTGGCATTGGGTAGACCGCATTTTTCACATCATCTTCCAATACGACACCTGGTGCTTCAGCAAGCAGTTGGCGTACTTCATCCAAATCAAAATCCTTTTTGAACTCGACATTTACAGATTCGCTGTGACCTCCCGTAACAGGTACACGCACAGTCGTTGCTGTAACGGCTATATTGTCATCGCGCATGATTTTCTTGGTCTCGTTGACCATTTTCATTTCTTCTTTGGTATAACCGTTATCCAAAAAAACATCAATATGCGGCAATATGTTAAGGTCGATCTGATGCAAATAGGCCGGATTGGTAGCCTTTCCACCATTTCTTTCGGCTTCTAATTGATCTACACCTTTTTTACCAGAACCTGAAACGCTTTGGTATGTGCTTACCACAATACGTTTGATGCCATATTTTTTGAATAAAGGATTCAGCGCCACCACCATCTGAATAGTAGAGCAGTTGGGATTAGCAATAATTTTGTCGTCTTCAGTCAACGCATCCGCATTGATTTCAGGAACTACCAATTTTTTGGTAGGATCCATACGCCAAGCGGAAGAATTATCTACAACAGTAATGCCAGCTTCGGCAAACTTTGGTGCCCATTCCTTGGAAGTATCTCCACCTGCAGAGAAAATAGCAACAGCAGGTTTTGCAGCGATGGCATCTTCCATGCTGACGATCTTATATTTCTTACCCTTGAATTCAATTTCTTTACCAATCGATCTTTCAGAAGCAACTGGATACAATTCAGTTACTGGAAAATTTCTTTCTTCCAATACCTGCAACATTTTGGAACCTACCAGCCCGGTGGCGCCTACTACGGCAACTTTCATTTGTTTTGTTTTATGGTATATAAATATTCAAGCAAAAACAAAGCCTTCCATCTCTGGAAGGCTCATTCTTTCTATATCTTTTAGTAACATATACAGCGAGAACATCACCTTCCGTTGGAGGTCATCTTCTTGTGCTTTATGTCAATAATTGTCATCATGGTTGTGCGAATATAAACATTCCTGAAAAAAACAATACTTTTTTCCTAAAAAACTGTACTTTAACTATTGAAAACCTGAAAACACACATTATGGGAATATTAGACTCTGTAAAAGGGATTTTCGGCATTGGTCTCAATTATCGTACGGAATTACAAGCAGTTGTTGACCAATATCCTAATTTCAAAAACTTACAATGGGCTTACGGTGGATTTACTGACGAGCGTCAAGGCATCACATCTCGTACTTATACTTCCTTCAATTATATTGTTCTTTTTGGCAACAACGAAATGCATATCATTCCTTTTAGTGACAAAGGCAACAAGATTAGTGTAGGCGAACCATTGATTGTGGAAAGAAGCAATTTACAGGAAATAACCTATTCCAAAACAATGCAATTGTTTTACGCCAAGTTTAATAATGGACAGGAAGTTCGGTTCCAAGTTGCGCCATTTTCCATTAAGATTCCGATGACCGGATCCATCAATATCAAGCAAAAAGAGCAATACGACCAATACAAAAATTTTATCATTCCGTTTGTGGATTCATTTAATTTTTAGTTCTCTCATAAGATGTTCATTTTTGAGATTAACCAAAAAAATTCTTAAACTTTTGATATTGATGGTTTTGTGTGTTGAATTTTGCTGTAAGTTAGATTTATGAAAACAACCAAAACCCGTTTTCAATAGTAAAAAACATAACCAAGACATTTGCTAACAAAACCTAAATCAACACTCATTTGAAAAGGATTTTCAAAATCTTCCTTAAAGTCGTCATAGGCTTTATAGGATTTGTCATACTCTATCTTCTTGTGCAATACTGTCTTTCAAGAATCACCGTAAAAAAAGAACCCGGCACAAAAGAGGAAGTTACCATTTACATATTGACAAATGGTGTCCATACGGATATAGTCGTACCCATCAAGTCGGACCAATACGACTGGAGCCAACAAGTCAAATTTTCCAATACGAGGTCGCAGGATACTAGCTTCAACTATCTAGCCATGGGCTGGGGAGACAAAGGTTTTTATCTGGAAACGCCGGAATGGAAAGACCTAAAAGCATCTGTCGCTTTCAAAGCCGCGTTCGGACTTGGCTCCACTGCTATACATGCCACTTTCTACAAAACAATGATCGTCTCGGATAGCTGCCGTCAAATCATGATTAGTAAAGCGCAGTACCAAAGACTTATTGACTATATAACGGGAAGTTTCGAAAGAGACGCTAACGGCAATTTCAAAAACATTGTAACGAACGCTGTCTATGGCGAAGACGATGCTTTTTACGATGCAAAAGGTAGCTATAGTATGCTACATACTTGTAATACTTGGGCCAATACAGGCCTTAAAAAATCCGGTCAGAAATGTTGTCTGTGGACAGCTTTTGACACGGGTATATTTCTCAAATACAAATAAAAAACATGTCACAAAAAACATCTGCCGCATTTGTCGGCGCATCTTGGGTCGCTATGGGCGCCGGGATCATAGGTTATCTTATCGGACTTTGGAGAGCAGAAATGCAGCTTAACGAAAAAGGTTATTATTTCACGGTATTGATGTTTGGATTATTTGCCGTCATCTCCCTGCAAAAGAGCGTAAGAGACAAACTAGAGGGCATCAAAGTAACAGACATCTACTACGGTATTTGTTGGTTCTGCACGATTCTTTCTATTGTACTATTGGTTATTGGATTATGGAATGCGACCCTTTTTCCAAGTGAAAAAGGGTTCTATGCTTTTGCATTTTTACTGGCTCTTTTCGGTGCTATCACAGTTCAGAAAAATACAAGAGACAACCTCAACGCAGAGGAAAACAATGAGGGAAAACAGTAGTAACAACAGCTGAAGTAAAAAACGCAAAACGTCACACTTGATCGTGTGACGTTTTGTCTTTCGTATTATCAAAAGATATCTACAAATTACCAGATCTTGATTCTTTCAGCTTCTGGTTTGTACATTTTCTCGCCGGGTTTGACATCAAATGCGTTGTAAAAAGGTGTGAAGTTCATCAACGGACCATTCACACGCCATTCTGCTGGAGAGTGTGGATCTAGATCAATAAGACGACGAACCGTCGCTTCTTTTAACTTGATACGCCAGATTTGTGAGAACGAAAGGAAGAAACGTTGGTCCGGTGTCAATCCATCGATTTTCGTATTTCCTTGTCCTTGTTTGGTTAATTTGAAAGCGTCGTAAGCAATAGCAATACCGCCAATATCCGCCATGTTTTCACCTACTGTCAATGCACCATTTACATGTAAGGAATCCAATACTGTAAACGAATTGTACTGTGCGATTACTTGTTTTACTTTTTCATCAAATTTGGATTTGTCGCCAGCGCCCCACCAGTTTTTCAGATTTCCTTCTTTGTCATATTGGGAACCTTGATCGTCAAAACCGTGTGTCATCTCGTGACCAATTACCATACCGATACCGCCATAGTTAACCGCATCGTCCGCTAGTGGATTGAAGAATGGAGGTTGCAATATACCTGCAGGGAAAACAATCTCGTTGATAGATGGATTATAGTAGGCATTTATAGTTGGTGGAGTCATTGCCCATTCTGTCTTGTCAACTGGTTTTCCAAGTTTTGCCAATTCACGATTGTAGCTATTCTTAGAAGATGACATCACGTTATCATAGAAAGTATTACGGTTGATCACAACTTTGGAATAATCTTTCCACTTAGTCGGATAGCCGATCTTTTTGATGAATGCGGCCAATTTGGTTTGAGCAATTGCCTTTGTGGAATCGCTCATCCAATCCAATTTATTGATTCTTGTGCTGAATGATTTTTGCAAGTTGGCCACCAACTCATCCATACGAGTCTTAGCCGTCTGTGTGAAATATTTGTCTACATAGAGTTTTCCCAAAGGATCACCAAGATATCCGTTAGTCAAACCATATATTTTTTCCCATCTTGGTTTTTGCTTGACTTGACCGGAAATGACTTTGCTGTATTCAAACTGTGCATCCGTAAAATCAGAACTCAAATAAGTGGCCGCTCCGGCAATCGTTTTAGCCCTCATGTATACTTTCCAATCCGCAACAGGAACCGTTGTCAACATGGAATCCAGTTTTTTGTAATACGCAGGTTGCCCTATCAACAAAAATTTTTCATTGTTAATACCAAGTTCGCTCAATAAGGTTTTCCAACCAATATTGGGTTCTGAAGCTACCAGTTCCGAAATGGCGATTTTGTTATAATTCAATTCGGGATTACGTAATTCTACACGCGTACGGTGAGAGGATGCCAATTGTTTTTCAATATCAAAAATGAGTTCAGCATTTTTTGTCGCTGTAGCTTGGTCGGTTCCTGTCAATACAAATAGTTTAGTCAGATATGTCTTGTAGGCGTTGACAATTTCTAATGTATGTGCATCTGTTTTGAAATAATAGTCCCTGTCGGAAAGTCCTAAACCACCTTGGCTGAACTGTACAATATTCTGACTACTATTCTTATCATCTGCACCAATACCCCATCTAAAGAAAGAAGTACCATTTTCGCGTTCCCTGACAGCAATAAATTTCAACAATTCTGGAATCGTATTGACCTTATCCAAATCAGCCAAAATAGGTTTGATTGGCGTGTAGCCCAGTTTGTTAATGGTGATGGTATCCATACCTGATGCGTAAAAATCGCCCACCAACTGTTCAAATGAACCTTTTGCAGCTTTTGTCTTCTCCGCACTTTCCAATATGACTTTGATGTTTTCTCTTACACTTTTGTCCAAGTCGTAAAAGGAACCAACGCCGGTTTCCGTTGGAGAGATCGTCGCCGTATCATACCAATTACCGTTTGCATAACGAAAAAAATTGTCTCCAGGCTTGATACTCTTATTGATAAAAGAGGTGTTGAGCACAGGAGATTTGCTTGTTGGTTTTTGCGCAGACACTGTCGAGACAGTACTAGCTACAACCATTGCGGTACCCGCAATCATAGAAATCTTTCTGTTGACCATTTAAAAAAATTTTTGATTACAAATGTAAGACGCACCTTTTTATAAAAAGTTTACAAAATTGATGAACGGTATTCACGTTTAATAAAATACCTGAAGTACTTTGCACCAAACCAATATTTAACCAACCGCATTAATGAAAAGAGTCTTTACGCTAGCAATCTTATTTTTCCTGTTTCAGCACCCATTCGTCATGGGGCAACGTATCTCTGACCACAACACAATAGGGTGGTATACAACGACTATAACACCAAAGTTTTCGGATAAATGGAGTGGCCATTTCGAATACCAATGGCGTCGTACACATGTTGTGCAAAATTGGCAACAAAGTCTTTTGCGTGTCGGTGCGACTTACAAAATCAACAAGGACGTTTCTGCACAGGTCGGCTACGCTTGGGCTAGAACATTTGACTATGGCGAATATTTTCTCTCTTCCGTCAATAAGACCTTTGATGAACATCGTATGTACGAACAGATTGTGCTCAATACCAGTTTTGGCAAACTGAAATACAGCACTCGTTTCCGTTTGGAACAAAGATGGTTGGCCGTTTACAATACAATCGACGACGACAAACCTGCCAGATGGAACTATTTAAACCGTTTTCGCTTAATGCCACGATTTGATTTGCCTATTGGCAAAAAAGGATTGTATGTGGCAGCCTACGACGAGATCATGCTGGGCTTTGGTAGCAATGTTGGGCAAAATGTTTTTGATCAAAACCGTGTAGGTCTGATGGCAGGCTACACGTTTAGTCCAAAATTCCGTTTGGAAGGTGGTTATCTCAACCAAACAGTACAATTTGGCCGACAAATCGACAAGCAAAACGTTTTCCAATATAACAACGGGATAATTTTGAATACCTATATCAATTTCTAAAAGCTATGCTTTCTGTTTGTCTTTTTGGAAAAAAATAAGGTTATTTGCATAAACTTCGCAATATCATGCTACCAAAGTACAAAAGAGTCCTTCTGAAACTTTCCGGCGAATCCTTACAAGCCAAAGGTTCTGGAGATCCATTTGATCCAAAGATTATCGAACAATACGCTAGAGATATCAAAAGTATCACCGAATTGGGTGTTCAAGTGGCAGTAGTTGTTGGTGGCGGTAATATCTACCGAGGTATGAATGAAGCCGATAGTGGTATTGAACGTGCACATGGAGACTATATGGGGATGTTAGCGACCATGATTAACGGAATGGCCATGCAAGCCATGTTGGAAAAAATCGGTGTTTACACACGTCTACAAAGTGCCATCCAGATGGAACAAGTAGCAGAACCTTATATCCGTCGCCGTGCCATTCGTCACTTGGAGAAAGGACGTGTCGTTATTTTCGCAGCGGGAACAGGTAATCCTTATTTCACAACAGACACAGCAGGTTCGCTAAGAGCCGTAGAGATCAAAGCCGACATCATATTGAAGGGAACAAGAGTAGACGGAATCTATACCGCCGATCCTGAAAAAGATCCATCAGCAACTAAATACGACTCCATTTCTTATCAAGAATGTATATCTAAAAACTTGAAAGTGATGGACATGACTGCGTTTACACTTTGTATGGAAAACAATCTTCCTATCATCGTATTTGATATGAACAAACCTGGTAATCTTCAAAGAGTAATCGAAGGTTTGGATGTAGGAACAGTCGTTTCTTAAAGAATAAAAATATTCTAACTCAAAAGCCGTGATCAAATAGTTTGGTCACGGCTTTTTTAATAAATTTAGGACAAAATCCAATCTATGATTTGTGGAAATAAACGCCAAAACTTTATTCTTTTGAGTCTGTTTTGTTTACTCTTCAACTGTAAACCTAAGAATAAAGACATTTACAATCTAAGTTTTGAGAGAACCATCAAAGACTCGGCAATTGGTTGGCATTTTGCGAATCGAAGAATGCTTAGTTTAGATTCAGAAGTTGTTAAAAGTGGTCATTATTCTATGCGCATATCACTAATGGAAGATACGCCTTCGGGAGGCCTTGTCTTTCAACCATTGGCTGGGCGGATTAAGGGAGATAGCATTACCCTTTCTGGTTATATCAAAACCGAAAATGTGCGAGAGGGTTTCGCTGGTCTATGGATGGCGGAGACTCCTAATATTGCTTTCAATAATATGTACAGTCAGGGCTTAAAAGGAACCACAGATTGGACGAAATATAAGATTACCCTTCCATTGGATTCTAATAAAATGAAGGGAATCGCTTTTGGTGGAATTCTTCTGGGAAAAGGTAAGATGTGGATTGATAACCTTAAGATAACCGTTGATGGAAAGGATATTTCCGAAATTGAAATAATAGAGAACCTTCCTGCTGACAATGATATGCAATTTGATATAGGCTCCCCAATCAAGACAATAAAAACCGATACAAATACAATTAACAGGTTGTACCAAATGGGGTTGATATGGGGATTTTTGAAATACTATCATCCAAGCATTGCAAGTGGAAAATATAATTGGGATGGTGAGCTTTTTAGAATATTACCACGAGTCCTCGAAGCTTCATTAGCAGAGAAGGATGCTATCTTATACAATTACATAGATACATTGGGACAATTAAATGATGTTAATTCTCCGACGATTTCAAAAGATACAAGTATAATCAAAACAGATTTGGATTGGATTGTCCATTCCAATTTTTCGGAGAAATTACAAAAGCAATTGTTGAGCATCAAAAATAGCAACAGGGTTCCTAGTTTCAATTATTATGTAAAGGAATCTGAAACAAATAATGCATTGTTTACAAATGAACGAGCATATGATTACATGGCTTATCCAGACGCTGGCTTTCGACTATTAGCCCTTTATCGCTATTGGAATATGGTTCAATATTTTTTTCCCTATAAAGATATCATTGGTCAAGATTGGAAAATGGTTTTGAAAAAGTACGTAACCAAATTTATCAATGCCAAGAATGAATTGGAATACAAACTGCTTTTAGTCGAATTGTCTGGTGAGATCCATGATTCCCACGGATTCGTCAACGACCACACGTCTACGCTTTATAATTATGAAGGAGCTAGATACTTGCCAATAAATCTTGAATTTATTGAGGGGAAACCTGTTGTATTTGATTTTTCTAATCAAAATTTGGCAGAAAAAGATGGTTGGAAGAAAGGCGATATTATTACGGAAATTAATGGGCAATCGGTCAGTGCCATTATTAAAAAATGGAGGCCTTATACACCGGCATCCAATCCTTGGACTTTGTTAAGAGATATTGCTACGAAAATCGTTCGAACAAATGATAGTATCCTTGTGGTTAAAATTATCAGAAACAATAATAGCCTTACAAAATCTGTCAACAGCTACCCTAATATAGGAATTCCAAAAGAGGATAAAACAAATATTTCAAATAAATCCTATAAATGGATAACAAATGAAATTGGATATGTTAATCATGGTAAATTAAGAAAGGATGAACTTCCTACCCTCTTTGAACAGTTCAAAAACGCCAAAGGAATTGTGATAGATTTTAGAAACCATATCCTTGATGATTTAATGTATGAGCTTCCTAGGTATTTATTGCCTTACCCTCAACCATTTTTAAAACATCTTGTCCCAAGATATGATGCACCAGGAAGCTTTTATTTTACAGAACCATATCAAACTGGAGTCGGTCAATATAATTTATACAAGGGGAAAATTGCTTTGATTATTAACGAAAAAACCCAAAGTTCTGCTGAATATCATACTATGGCTTATCGCACCTATCCTAAAAGTTTTGTTATTGGCTCGAATTCTGCTGGTGCGGATGGTAATGTATCAGAAATCGTATTTCCAAGTGGCGTAAAAACGAGATTTAGTGGTCTTGGAATATTCTACCCTAATGGAGCGCCAACACAAAGAATTGGCATTGTACCAGACGTGATAGTTAAACCAACAGTAAAAGGTGTAGCTGCTGGACAGGACGAAGTCTTGGAAAAGGCAATCAATATTTTAAATAAATAGGCTAACAAAAATCTCACATACGAAAAAGCCTCGAAACGATTGTTTCGAGGCTTTCTAATATTTTGAAAAAAATTAGATAATCTTTTCTACTTGGACATAGTTCAATTCTACAGGAGTTGATCGACCAAATATCTTCACAGTAACTTTCAATTTTTTCTTTTCATCGTTAACTTCTTCGATAACACCATTAAAGTCGTTGAATGGTCCTTCGATGATCTTAATCGTTTCACCAACAATGAATGGTTCACTCATGGTAACACCTTGTTCGTTCAGATCATCCACATTACCCAACATCTTATTTACTTCACTCCTTCTAAGTGAAACAATATTTCCTTTGCTTCCCTTACCATCCGTCAAGAAGTGCATGACGTTAGTCGTATTGCTGATATGCTGAACAATTGTATCAGAAAGTTTGCCTTCGGAAACCTCCATCATGATATAACCAGGGTAGAAATTCTTTTCGCGCATGACTTTTTTACCATTTTGCACTTTGTAGATTTTCTCCATTGGAAGAAACAACTGCTTGATGATCGTGTTCCAACCATTTCTAGTAACATCCTTATCCAGATATTCCTTTACTTTTCTCTCTTTTCCACTGACAACACGTAAAACATACCATCTTGTAGCTTCTTTGGTATCATCTACTTGAGTGTCTATGTTTTCGTTATGTATATCCTCGTCTATCATAGGAAATATTACTTGTTAAAAAATGAATAAATGAATTTCAAAACCCAACCACTAGCGAAATCCATTAACCATACGATCGCAGTAATCAATACTGTGGCTGCCAATACAATCGCAGTAGATTGTTGCAACTCTGACCAAGTTGGCCAAGTCACTCTATTGAGCAATTCTTCGTATGATTCTTTGAAATAAGTCGAAATCTTATTCATAAAAAAATTAAGCGATACTTTTAAAAAATAGTATGCAAGTATAAGTAAAAAATATCAGCTACCCAAACGGACGCTGATATCATTAGCACGGGAACAAGGATTCGAACCCTGATCAAAGGTTTTGGAGACCTCTATTCTACCATTGAACTATTCCCGTAAAAAAACCATTAGCCAATTGGTATTAGCAACTAAGCTAATGGTTTATATTTTTTCAAATAATTATTAAACTATTTGATGATTTCAGTAACCTGACCAGCACCTACAGTACGTCCACCTTCACGAATCGCGAATTTAAGACCTTTTTCCATAGCGATGTTAGTGATCAACTTAACAGTCAATGTAACATTATCACCAGGCATAACCATTTCAGTACCTTCTGGAAGGATAACTTCACCAGTTACGTCAGTAGTACGGAAATAGAACTGAGGACGGTATTTGTTAAAGAATGGAGTGTGACGTCCACCTTCTTCTTTGCTCAATACGTAAACTTCGCATTTGAACTCAGTGTGTGGAGTGATTGATTTTGGTTTACAGATAACCATACCACGTTTGATATCTTTCTTTTCAATACCACGCAATAGGATACCAGCGTTGTCACCAGCTTCACCTTCATCCAACAATTTTTTGAACATTTCAACACCAGTACAAGTTGATTGCAATGGTTTTTCGATCAATCCAACGATTTCAACTGGTTCACCAACTTTGATGATACCACGTTCGATACGACCTGTTGCTACTGTACCACGTCCAGTGATAGTGAAGATATCTTCAACTGGCATCAAGAATGGTAAGTCAATAGCTCTTGGAGGTAACGGAATGTATTCGTCAACTGCAGCCATCAATTCGTCGATAGCGCCAACCCATTTTTCTTCACCAGCCAAAGCGCCAGATGCAGAACCACGGATGATTGGTGTGTTGTCACCATCAAAACCGTAAGAAGTCAACAATTCACGTATTTCCATTTCAACTAGGTCTAACAATTCAGGATCGTCAACCAAGTCAACTTTATTCATGAAAACGACAATACGAGGTACACCTACCTGTTTTGCCAAAAGGATGTGTTCGCGAGTTTGAGGCATTGGACCATCTGTAGACGCAACTACAAGGATAGCACCATCCATCTGTGCAGCACCAGTGATCATGTTTTTAACATAGTCAGCGTGACCTGGACAGTCAACGTGCGCATAGTGGCGATTAGCCGTTTCGTATTCTACGTGTGCAGTATTGATAGTGATACCACGTTCTTTTTCTTCTGGTGCACCATCAATATCATCATACTTACGCGCTTGAGCAAGTCCTTTTTGAGAAAGGATACTTGTGATAGCTGCGGTAAGAGTTGTTTTACCATGGTCAACGTGACCAATAGTACCAATGTTTACATGGGGTTTATCCCTCTTAAAGGTCTCTTTTGCCATTTTTATCGGTTTTTGTTGTGGTTTTTAACAATTAATGGTCCACAGTCCCACCGACCACAGACCTTAAAAAAATTTTAAAGTTGTTTAAGACTTAAGCTTTTCAGCTATAAGTCTTAGTTTTTTTATCAGAGCTGTTGATGAGACTTGAACTCACGACCTCTTCCTTACCAAGGAAGTGCTCTACCACTGAGCTACAACAGCAGAGTCGCATTGTGAGAATCTTATCAATCAAAACTGACACATGCTATTTACAATGAGCGGAAGACGAGGATCGAACCCGCAACCTATAGCTTGGAAGGCTATCGCTCTACCAGTTGAGCTACTTCCGCATGTTTCATTTTGAAATCCAGAAACAACAGTTAAACCATGTTTCCAAATCGCCAACCTGATTCCGTGGGCAGGAGTGGATTCGAACCACTGAAGTCGAAAGACAGCGGATTTACAGTCCGCCCCATTTGGCCGCTCTGGAACCTGCCCATCGCAAAGATTAAACTAATCTCTACAGAGCCGATTGTCGGGATCGAACCAACGACCTACTGATTACAAGTCAGTTGCTCTACCAGCTGAGCTAAATCGGCTTAATTTAAAGAACTCTCCACTCTGAGTATCACCCCGTTGTGGAATTGGGATTGCAAAGGTAATAGATAAAATAGAATAGCAAAATTTTTAAGCACTTTTTTGAAAAAAATATTTCGAAAAACTTGGCTACGGCAATTTTAAGTTATTGTCCAAAGGATTTGACACCTTGTACTCTACCGCACAACTATCTAGAGGCACTATCATGGATG
Source organism: Pseudopedobacter saltans (assembly GCA_003241175.1). Lineage (GTDB taxonomy): Bacteria > Bacteroidota > Bacteroidia > Chitinophagales > Chitinophagaceae > Rhizosphaericola. Next base: position 44,061 of record QFOI01000001.1, on the reverse strand, counting down.
CGTCCACGACCTTAACGCCGGCTATAGTTGTTCTTTCCGTTTTAAATATGTAACTCAGCCTTATCTTGCCGTTTCCGACATCCCTTCTTTCCACAATACGAGCTTGTGTCGTTTTGTAATCGTGATTACAAGACGATAGGACCAATGCTAGAAAAAGGATCAGAAGACTTGTGCTATACTTTGTACTTGTTATCATAAAAAAGCCCGGAACATGATTCCGGGCGTCAAAAGTATCTATTCTTAAAATATATTAGGCAGCTTGTCGCTCTTTTTTTCTCTTAATCTGATTTATCACTGAATCCATTGCAGAATCAAAGGATTCTTCAAAAGATTTGGAACTAGCTTTTACGAAAAAATTATGCTTTGGCACACGCACACTAATTTCAGCTATTTTGTCTTTGATGGTATGCACCACATTGTCCAACTTCAAAAAAACCTCCACTTTCACAATCTGGTCATGAAACGTATTCAATTTTTCCAATTTTTTGTTGACATAATCTGTCAATCTAGAATCTGCGTCGAAACGTACAGTCTGAATGCTCACGTTCATAAATACATAATTTATTGGTGAAAAATAACCAGAGCAAATCCATCAATCTGCTCTGGCCGATTCTTAAACTAAGGTAAACTTTTGCTATTGGAAAAACAAGGTTTTTTTGTTTAAAAATTGTCAAAAAAATAATATGTTTTTTGACGATTTTCCAAAAAAATGGACATCTGTGCCCTAAGTGGTTGACAGCGAATGGCTCAAAGAGCTATTAACTGGTATTTAATATCCAAATTTTCAAATGCATCCCTTAGCCTTTCTCCATGTGTATCCGAAATAAAGAGCATGCAGTCTTCATAATTACAAACCGTCTGTAGCAAAAAAGACATCCTATCTCCATCTAGCTTTTCAAAAACGTCATCCAACAAAAGTATTGGTGCCACACCTTTTGCATTTTTCAAAATAGTAAATTCTGCCAGTTTTATGGCAAATAGTAAGCTTTTGCGTTGGCCTTGAGAGGCAACGTTTTTAAATGCTGCACCTTCCATCCAAATATTTAAGTCATCTCTATGAATGCCGACCGTTGTACGTTGCAATACAAGGTCTTTCTGTCTAGCTTTTGCTAAAAGATCAGCAAAAGAATCCGCTTCCAACTTGGAAGCATACTGTATTTGGATATTGTCAGTCTGTTGGGCAATCATTGTGTATTGGTCCAATATCAAAGGTAAGTATTGATAGGAAAAATTTTTTCTCTTTTCGAAAATGGCGTTTCCCTTCCCGGCCAATTGCATATCCAATATATCCAAAAGGCCAAAATCGACTTGATCGGACTTGAGCAGACTGTTTCGCTGTTGCAATATCTTGTTGTAGTCAATCAAGTCCTGCAAATAAACCGGATCCATCTGCGAAATAATGGAATCGATAAGCTTACGTCTTTGTTCCGAAGATCCTTGTATGATCTCTACATCGTCCGGAGCAATCATCACACAGGGAATCCTTCCAATATGTTTGGAAAAACGTTTGACAAGCTCCTGATCTACCTGAAATTCTTTTTTACCCGTTTCGCGTAGGATGCAGGCGACATCGAGGTTTTCTCCTTTTTCAAAAAACGCACCCGCAATACGAAAACCAATATGGTCTTTCATGACGGATTGGGCATCCGTGCGTGGAAAGTAAGATTTGGTGAAGCAGAGGTAGTAGATCGCGTCCAATAAGTTGGTTTTCCCGCTTCCGTTTCTGCCACTTATGCCAACCACTTTTTCTCTAAAAGAAAAAGAACCCTGCTCATAGTTGCGGAACTGAAACAAATCCAATTTGCGAAGTGCGATCATCCAATACTGTTTCAGGCAAAAATAATGGAAAGAAGATTAGCCTAATTCTTTTACTAGATTAGATGGCGTAGGGACTGCTGCAACCTTTTTCTCTTGTCGCCATACACAAGCATGTATTGCTCTTTCAATTCTTCTGACAAAAAACTTCGCCGTACCAGATCCTCAACAGTAGAATCATGTACCAAAAAATTGTCCAATATCTTTGAAATCCGTTTGGGCAATAGACCTATTTTGATTCCAAAATCATAAAAATCATCGTAAGCGTGATAACCAAAGTGAGCAAAACTCGGATGGTTGTAATCACCATCGTACAGTCTATCCTCAAGCGCGAAATCCCCGTCATCAATATGCAATCTTGTACAAACCAGATCATAGGCTGGAGCTAATTGATACAAACCGTCTTGGTTATAGTCAACTACAGAATAGTTTTTCAAATGTGCATCTCCATTACCAAATAAATAATTGAACACAATGAGTCTATACAGGCGCTCTTTCACTATCATCGTAGCTGGTAATAGCCTATCAATCGTCTCTGCCATTTGGAGGTAACTGCCGTCATATTTAAAATTTTTATTGCCCATCTCACTACTTTTTTGCATAAGACTCGCAAAATCCTCTTTTAGGCAACGCTTACCATTTGGCATTACATCAAATCGCTTAGTTATGTACGCCGGCTCTCCATCTGGATAGAAAATCATTGCATTTTTAGCAGTTTCGATTCCGAATACTTGTGCGGCAATCTGCATTGTCAAATGCTCGTTTGCTGGCACAAATGCCACATTATTTAAATCTGCTGGGATTGGCTTGAGTATATATTCCCCATGTTCATGTGTCATAGCTAATATATTCTTTTCTAAACGTAAGGAATATTTTTCCTGTACACCAGAAATAGATATTTTGCTACGATCATTAAAAGCCGAATTTTTATTCTCGCCTGAGCCATTCGTTCGAGAGAAAGGAAGTATATGTGATACTTTTTTCCTCTGAAATAGATGATGCAATGCCGTTGTACAATATGTGTGATGCCCAGATTGCAATGTACTGGGACAAACTAGAATTTCTTTCATTACTTTAACTGTTTTGTATTTCCTCCACTCTTATGGCGCCTATTGTTTCCGTTGCAGCAGTCTTCAACAAAAATTCGAAATGATCATTCTCGTCGATTTTTAATACAAAACTTTGTAGCCGCTTATTACGGCCTTCACTCAGCATATTGAAGAAAAAAGGAAACAATATAGGCGAGTTAAATACTCTTTTAGACTTAGGCAATGTTAGACTAATGGCAGGCATACTTGTATCGGACAAATAAATAGGATCGTATTCGAAATGATAAGATCCATTATCTAACTTTGAGATAAGTCCCACAAAAATATTGTTATTAAATACTTTTCCTTGTCTCATCGTTCATTTTCTTAGAATTTAATACAAGCTCTAATCCCAAAATATCCGCAACCAACATCCAATTATAGATAGCAACTCCTTCCTTACCATTTTCAATCGCTCTAATGGTCTTAACACTTAGACTTGCAAATTCAGCTAACTCTTTTTGGGTAAATTGTAGTTGCTCTCTATGTTTTGTTATACGACTTCCCAGGTTTATCAAATTCGTCTGCATAGCATCTCGTGTTACGTTAATATTATCAAATGGAATTGAATTATACACTAAATGTGGATAAAAAGCTTTTGTAAAGCTATAGCTTTTAATTGAAAATGTGTTAAAAAGGGTATTATATTTCCCTTTTAGTGAAAAAATCAGTAATTATGTGTAAAGATGCGTCCAAAAAGGCAATATAGAGCCCTTTTGATACAAAAATGTGTAGCTATGTGTAAAAAAGCGTAAAAAAAGGAGGTATAATTCCTTTTAGTAAAAATTAAAATATCATAATATCTCTTTTGGCCGATGTAATTGCCGATAGTACATGAAATTCCAACCAATGCCAAAATTCATCTATTTTTCCTTTATATTTGCCCCAAATTTTTTAAACGTGGCAGTAAATACCAATTTCACGAAGGAGCAGTACTTAGAATGGTACGAGTTGATGCAAACAATTCGTCAGTTTGAGCTGAAAGCAGAAGAAATGTATAAGATGGCTGGTAAGATCCGCGGCTTTTTCCACTCTTATGTTGGACAAGAAGCAATAGCTGCAGGATGTATTTCCGCAACTAAACAGGAGGATCCTTACATCACATCTTATCGTGATCACGGTTTGGGTATTGCTAAAGGAATCAGTCTTAATGCCGCAATGGCCGAATTATACGGGAAAGCTACCGGTTGTGCAAAGGGAAAGGGTGGAAGTATGCACTTTTTCAGTAAAGAACATTATTTCTTTGGTGGTCATGGTATCGTAGGTGCTCAGATTGGCGTAGCTACTGGTATCGCGTTTGCCGAACAGTACAGAGGCACGGACAATGTCACTCTTTGCTTCTTTGGAGACGGTGCAGCACGTCAGGGAATTTTACATGAAAGCTTTAACCTTGCCATGCTTTGGAATCTTCCGATCGTTTACATATGCGAAAACAACCATTACGCCATGGGAACTGCAGTACGCCGTTCTTCCAACGTAATTGACATTTATAAATTAGCGGATGCTTACGAAATGCCAGCTGATCAAGTCAATGGTATGAAACCAGAAGATGTACACGAAGCTATTTCCAGAGCCGTAAAACGTGCTCGTGAAGGAGATGGTCCTACATTGTTGGAAATCCAAACTTACCGTTACAAAGGCCACTCTATCTCTGACCCAAGTAAATACCGTACAAAAGAAGAATTAGAATCTTACAAATCACAGGATCCTATATTGGAAGTGTTGAGTGTTATAAAAGATAAAAAATACGCTACAGACGAGGAAATCAAAGCAATAGACGACAAGATCGAACAAGAAGTTGCAGCTTGCGTTCAGTTTGCGGAAGAAAGTCCTTTACCAGAATTGGATGAACTGTATAAGGATGTATATGTAGACCAGAATTATCCTTTTATTAAAGATTAATTTTCCTAAAAATCAATATTAAAAGTACCCACTCAATCATGAATGGGTACTTTTGTTTCAAAATTATATTTTAAAATTTCAAATTTCGATGTCTCAAGAAACAAAACTAGAAAGAAAAGAAGAGATCGCCAGTGCACAAACTGCACAAAGAGACCTTAATAAATTCATCAAGCCTCTTGCCACAATCGCCATCATATTGGTGGTCATTATTGCTGGATGGTTTGGATACCAGAATTATGTCCAGAAACCTAAGGAAATCAAGGCTCAAAGTGCCATTGCGGTAGCTCAGCAATATTTCGCTTTAGATTCGTTTCGATTGGCTTTGAATGGTGACGGCACCAACAAAGGTTTCCTTGCAATCATAAAGAGCTATGATGGAACAAAAACGGGTAAACTGGCACATTATTATGCAGGTATCTGTTATTTGCAAACAGGTGATTTCAGCAATGCCGTTAAGCAATTGAGTGATTTCTCAACTGATTCCAAACCAATACAGATGCAGGCTTTAGGAGCATTGGGTGACGCCTACAGCGAATTGAAACAAAACGACAAAGCCATTGATGCTTACAAAAAAGCTGCTGCAACTTTTGAAGATGACCAAGCAAGCGCTTCTGAATATCTTTTCCGTGCTGGTTTGTTAAGTGAAATTTCAGGAAAATCAAAAGAAGCTGTTGAGTTGTACAAAAGCGTAAAAGAAAAATTTCCAAATACAGCTCGTGGTGCACAAGCGGATAAATACATCTTCCGCTTAAGTGTCGAACCCAACGATTTAAGTGTTAAATAAAAATATTTTATATGTCTACACAAGGCAACAACGCTTTAACCAAAGGCATCCCAAAACTTGAGGATGCCTTTGTTGTTATAGTAAAAACAGAATGGAATGCTACATTGATTGACCAACTAGCTTCCGGTTGCGAAAGAGTTTTTAAGGAAAACAATGTGGATTTCGAAACAGTCATTGTCCCTGGTGCGGTAGAATTGCCGTTTGCCGTCAAAGCATGGAATCGTAGCAGCCAAAGAAAACCAGATGCCTACATAGTCTTTGGAATTGTGATTCGTGGAGCCACGCCCCATTTCGATTACGTATGCAAAATCGTTAGCGAAGGTGTACTGGATCTCAATATGACATTGGATGTTCCTACTGTCTTTGGCGTTTTGACAGTAGAAAACGAAGAGCAAGTATTAGAACGCGTCGGAGGGAAGGATGGACATAAGGGAGAAGAGGCTGCCATCACCGCGATCAAGATGATCGATTACAACAGGCGAATCAAATAACCTAAATTTTCAATATTATGCATTGGTTAGTCAAATCAGAACCATTCAAGTATAGTTGGGATCAGTTTGTAAAAGACAAATCTACCTTCTGGGACGGTGTACGCAATTATGGCGCACGTAACAATTTGCGAGACATGAAAAAGGGCGATGAAGTCTTTTTTTATCACAGTAATGAAGGAAAAGAAATTGTCGGCATTGCTAAAGTTATCAAAGAGGCTTACCAAGACCCGACTACAGAAGATACCAATTGGGTCGTTGTGGATTTAAAACCCGTCAAAAAATTGAAACATCCTGTTTCCTTAGAAGTTATAAAGGCTCATAGCGCTTTACAAAATATGGATTTAGTTCGTTTGCAGCGCCTTTCCGTAGGAAAAGTTACCGACGAAGAATGGGAAACAATATTGACTTTGGCTGAACATTAAGTTAATATTGAGAAAGATTGTTGTCCCGATTCGGTTTTAGGTATAGTTTTAGCCATTTATAGCAAGAATTTTTTGTTAACATGAGATATAGAGATATAGCAGTGGCAGTTTTTGCATTGTCACTAAGCAGCAGCGCGTTTGCCCAGAAAAAAATAGATGAGAAAACTTGGTATCAACAGGATTTGGCAACAGATTCTGTTTACGGAATCAGTCTAAAAAAGGCCTATGATTTTTTAAAAGACAAAAAATCTACTCCTGTAATAGTTGCGGTTATTGATGGTGGTATTGATACAACACATGAAGATCTTAAGTCCGTTTTGTGGAGAAATGTGAAAGAAGTACCCGGCAATAAGAAAGACGACGACTCAAACGGTTATGTAGACGACATAAACGGATGGAATTTTTTAGGGAATGCTGATGGTCAAGACGTCAATAAAGAAGCCGAAGAAAAATATCGCGTTTACTATAAGTTTAAGGATAGATTTTCGGGAAAATCTATTGATACCAATACATTGTCCAAACTTGACAAATATGAATATCTTGCTTGGAAACGTGCTGCTGATGAAGTAGCTGACCCCAAAAAATCAGAGGAGGACGCACAGGCTGCGATGGCATTAACTCAAATATATGCCACTATGCAAATATCGGATTCTATATTGCAGCAGTCCTTCAAGAAAAAGGAATTTAATTTCGAAGAGCTGGAGAAAATGACGCCTTCTGATGATAAGACTAGTAGAGCTCGGATGGTTTTTCTTGGCGTAAGACGTTTTTTCCCGTCATTTCCAGACGAAATGCCCAATACGGAAGTTATTTCTATCCTACAATCCGAACGTGATAAGTATCAAAATGCCACCAACGCACGACAAAAAGCTCCCAAACAATATAGAGCCGATATCGTTAAAGACAACTACAACGATTTCAAGGATAGCCACTATGGCAATGGCGACGTGTATGGAGGAGATCCGATGCACGGAACGCACGTTTCGGGTATCATCGCCGCACAAAGAAACAATGGTATTGGTATTGACGGCATTGCAGATAATGTAAAGATTCTTTCGGTGAGAGCAGTTCCTGATGGAGATGAATACGACAAAGATATTGCGCTAGCAATAAGATACGCAGTGGATAATGGAGCCAAAGTTATCAATATGAGTTTTGGAAAACCTTATTCACCTGAAAAATATTGGGTCGATAGCGCCTTCGTTTATGCACAGCAACATGATGTATTGCTGGTGCATGCTGCAGGAAATGACGGAGATGATATTGATAGTGTTTTGAGTTATCCTAGCGGAGATCTTATTTTTTATCCAGGAAAACAAGCCACTAACTTGATCACCGTTGGGGCAAGTGGAGATCCTCGGATTGGAGGAAAAGAAGAAAGAAACCTTGCTGCTAGTTTTAGTAACTATGGCAAAAAGAATGTGGATGTATTTGCACCCGGTGTCAAAATCTATTCTACAGTACCAAAAGGCAACAAATATTCTTATCTCAGCGGTACCAGTATGGCGTCACCTGTTGTAGCTGGAGTAGCTGCGTTGATTCGTTCTTATTTTCCGCAACTTTCAGCCGAACAAGTAAAGTATGTCATCATGAACTCCGTGGAAAAACCAAACCAGTTTACAAAACTTCCAGGTGGAACAACTAGTGTTCCTTTTGAAGACTTATCAGTTTCGGGAGGTATTATCAATGCCTACAACGCGCTGAAATTGGCAGCAATATTAAAACCCGAAAAGAAAAAATAGTTGTTTCAAAAGGATTAGGCTTAAACCCTTCTCTTTTGTTTTTGATAAAAGCTCTTTTGTAAATGAAAATGTATTCAGTTTTTCTAAAAAGATGTTTTTTGTCATATTTTCTTTCTATTTTTTTATTTTATTTTGAACGTTAACAAAAAAGATGACATGAAAGCAGCAAGATGGTATGCAGCCAAAGACGTAAGAGTAGAAGACACGGAAATTCCTGTCACAGGTACCAAACAGATCAAGATTGAAGTTAAATATGCAGGTATTTGTGGATCTGATTTGCATGAATATGTTCATGGACCCAACTTGATACCTGCAAAAGAACCCTATCCGCTGAATGGCCATTTTGGAGTAACCACTTTAGGCCATGAGTTTTCAGGAGTTATTAGCGAAATCGGAGTAGATGCACAAACCAAGCTTAAGGTTGGCGATCGAGTAGTCGTAGAGCCCATATTCAAAAATCCTGATAGTCCATTTATCGCAAATGGCGAATACAATTTATCAGAACCTCTAGGTTTTGTTGGCCTAAATGCCAATGGGGGCTTTGCACCTTATGTAGTTGTAGAAGATTACATGGTCCACAAAATACCCGACTCTATGAGTTTTGAGCAAGGCGCATTGGTAGAACCTGCTGCCGTTGCGGTGTATGCAGTAGTCAATAGTGGTTTACAGATAGGAGAATCGGTCGCCATCTTCGGCGCAGGACCTATTGGTCTTTTGTGTTTACAAGCGGCAAAAGCAGCCGGAGCAACCACAACATTTGTCATTGACGTATCAGAAAAACGTTTAGAAAAGGCAAAAGAAATCGGAGCGGATTATATTATCAAAGGAACGGATAGTGACATTCCAGAGCAGATCAGAAAAGTGACAGGCATTGGAGTGGATCGTGTCATTGATGCGGCAGGTGTACAACCCACATTTACCAATGGAATAAAATCCTTAAGAAATGGTGGTACCGAATTGTTGGTTGCTCTTTTTGGCAAACCAGTAACATTGGATGCATTCGAACAAGTTTGTAGAGAAATTACCATCAAAGGCGTCATTGCTTACCGCAATATCTTCCCGAAAGTAATTGAACTGATCAATAGCAAGCAAATGGATGTAGAAAAACTAGTTACCAGAAAAATTGAACTGGACAATATCGTTCCAGAAGGGTTTGAAGCTCTGATAAAAGATCCTTCCGAGGTGAAAATCTTGATCAATATTGGAAATGTAAAATAGCGTATAAAAAACAATGCAGCGAAATTTCGCTGCATTGTTTTTTATAGTTCAATACTAGATTGCAGTACTATATTGTCGGAAGATTTTCCTATTTGGATTTGGTATTTTCCTGGTTCCATAGACCATTTTTCCTCTTTTCCCCATGTGGCCAATTGTTTTTCTGATAGAGAGAATGTAACTGTTTTACTTTCTCCTACTTTCAAAAATATTCTGGAAAAAGCACGTAACTGTTTTATAGGTCGCACCACGGAAGTATATTGTTGACGAATGTATAACTGCGGCACTTCGTCTCCATCTAAAGGTCCATCATTGGTAATAGTGAACGATGCCTTAACTGAAACTTTGCCATTAAGTTTTGACGAGTGAAGTTGCAAATTTTCATACTTGAAATGCGTGTAACTCAATCCGTAACCAAAACTGTAGAGTGGTGTTGCTTCTTCTTCTACATAACGATGTTTGATCGGTTTTTTGTAATTGTAAAAAACCGGAAGTTGGCCAACCGAGCGAGGAATAGAAACAGGCAATCTCCCTGCAGGATTATAGTTGCCAACCAATACATCTGCAATAGCATTGCCGCCTTGTTCGCCGGGATACCAAGCATTGATGATGGATGGGATGTTTTCGGATGCCCAGTTGATATTCAATGGTCTTCCTTCAATCAAAACCAAGACAATTGGTTTGCCTGTTGCGGCTAACTGTTTCAATAAATCTTGTTGTAATCCCATCAATTCCAAAGTCGTACGATCATAACCTTCTCCACTTTCCATATCACTCATTGGTTCTTTTCCGTCGGCTTCGGAAACTGTTGCAGCACCGGTTTCTTTGTATTCTGTTTTGAAATCACGAGCGCTTGATCCGCCTAAAACCACAACCACCGCATCACTGTTTTTTGCTGTATTCACCGCCTGTGTAATTTCGTTGAACGAGCTATCGCGAATCGTACAACCTTTTACATATTGGATATCCGTATTGGGCAATCTATTTTTCAAACCTTTCAATACCGTTATGATTTTGGCACTGTCCTGAGGTGCAGTATAGTCTCCCAATTGGTTGTAGATATTGTTCGCATTGGGACCAATAACGACCAAACGTTTTATATTGGATGAAAGAGGCAGTAAGGGCTTTCCAGCTACTGTATCATTTTTTAATAAAATAATTGATGACTGCGCTAACTGTTTGGCTAAATCGACAAAAGTGGATTGGTGTACAAGTTGGTTCACTTTTTTAGTGTCATTGTACGGGTTTTTAAAAAGACCCAAACGCTGTTTTGCTCTTAACAAGCGCATAACGGCCGTATCAATTTCGGCGACAGTTACAAGCTTTTGTTCAAATGCCTTTTTAAGATTTTTTCCAAAACCGTTTCCACCAAGATCTGTATCCATCCCAGACTTCAATGCCAAAGCAGCACCTGCCTCAGCCGTCGGCGCTACTTGATGGGTGGAATAGAGCCCATCTATACTTCCCAAATCCGAAACCGTAAAACCACTGAATCCCCATTCTTTTCTTAGGACTGTGTTCATCAACCAACTATCACCCGAACAAGGAACGCCGTCAATAGAATTATACGAACTCATGACAGATCCGGCACCCGCTTTTACCGCATTTCTAAATGGGTACAAAATATTTTCGATAAGATCTCTTTTGCCTAATGTTGTTGGACCTCCGTTTTGTCCGCCGTCAGACATACCGTAGGCCGCAAAATGCTTAAGCGTGGCAATGGTTTTGGTTGGTCCATCCTGCAAACCTCGAACCATAGCAACGCCCATCTGCGAAACCAATTCTGGATCTTCTCCAAAAGTCTCCTCCACACGCGACCATCGCAACTCTCTCGCAAGATCCAAAATAGGTCCATAGACTACATGAGATCCTAAAGCTCTGGTCTCAACGGCAATGGCTTCCCCCATTTTCCTGATTAAGGATGTGTCAAAAGTAGACGCTTGCCCTATAGCCGTAGGGAAAACTGTCGTTCCAATAGCCATGACGCCATGTGCGCCCTCCTCTGCCAACAATATGGGAATACGAGATGGGCTGCTTTCTATGGATGCTTTTTGTAAGGCATTTGTTGCCTCCACGGACTCGGTGTAATTTAATCCTGTTTTGAGTGTGACTTTCGTCCATGGGTCAGCCCTCAAAGTCCCCCACAACATACCAGGTTTGTACGAGTAGTTTGCAAACTTGGAAGAAACTCCGATTTTATTTGCTTGCTTACTATACATCTCCCATCCAAAAACGGTTGATAACTGATTGATCTTTTCGTCAATTGTCATGGTTTTCAAAAGAGTATGTATTGCTCGATGGGATGTCGTCTGTCCTTGAGCCTGTTGGAGGGCAATACTAGTAAGGATGAAAGGGAATACGCGTTTCAGCATCATGAAAGAGTACGTTTGTCAATTTGGTAAAAATACCTCTTTTGATTGAAGACGGAAATGGTAAACAAAAAATCTTCGATCTGGCCAATAGAAGAAACTATCATATGCGCAAAAATCGAAGACGGGCTCAAACAGGTAAATCTGTTTGCAAAAGAACATAAGTGTTAAGCACAGGTAAGCTAGTTTTGATTGCAGCTTAATAACCTTTAGGTCAATACCAACAAATCAAGTCGGGACTTAAAATTTCAAACTACCTATATTTCAATAAAATTTTCGGCTAAAAAGTCTAAAATTTTGTCAAAGATAATACAATTCAACAAGTGGTGAATAAAATACGTTAATGTTAGAAAATATTTTTTTAATTATCTTGCCTCGACCATGCCATCTAAAGAGAAACAACAAAGTGATCCATTAAGAATCAACATCTTGCAAGCCGTAGGAGATATCATCAAAACGGAGGGATATACAGGTCTTTTTATCCGAAATATTGCAAGAAAGGCCAATACAAGCGGTAAAATGATCTATTACCACTTCGGAAATCTGGATAATCTTATCGAAACATACATTAAGGAAAAAGACTATTGGAGGGTATTTACCCAGGATATGGAATCTGAAAAAATGATGGATATCGTCCAAGATCCTAAAGCCTTAATCAAAAAAATACTGCGGCACCATTTTGAGGAGTTTGATAAGCATGAGGAAATGCAAAAGGTGATCGTATGGGAAATAAGTCAGTATTCTGACATTCTTCGTAAAGAAGCCGATCTAAGGGAAGCTTTTGGAGAAATTGTTTTTAAAGGTATTGACCCCATATTTGCCAATAGTGATATTGATTTCCGTACGGTTGCGGCCATCATTACAGCGGGTATCTACTATCTGGTTTTGCATGGAAAAGTTAATGGTAGTCTTTTCTGTGGGAGAGATTTCAACCTGCAAGAGGATAAGGAACTTTTATTCAAAACCATTAACCAAATGGTGGACATTTCATTTGAATTGGCAAAAACTAAAAAAAGCTAGTTCCCTGTTACAATAAACAACTTGGAGTTGTCATGCGATTCCATATCCGAAATTTTCCCTTCCAAGATACTTTGGCCAGTGTCTCCAGGGTCGTTGCCCCTACCTAATGGCCACGTCCCATTGGTTTCTTGGATATTGATACCAGCAACACCGGCAACCACCAAACCAAAGTCCGTACAGTTGTTTTTGTTGAGATGGTAGCGTTTTTTACTGTATTGACGAACCATGCGCAATACAAGTTTAAATTGTTTGTAGGTAATAAACTTGCCAACCGACTCATCCCAAAGATGCAAAGAGTCATTTTTAAAAGTGGAGGAGGTCCCTGGAAAAATAGGTGTTGCTGACAACGGATTGTCTTTTTGAGGATAAAAACCAAAAGTCCGCGAAACAGATTTGCCATCCGCTTCATATTTTATCAAAGAGATAAACATATGGCCGACGTTGTTGAAAAGTGCAAATTGCTTTCTTTTTCCGTATTCAGGTTGTTTGAGGTGCAATATAATACCGTAAGCAAGTCCATCTTCGTCATCCTTGAACGGCGCTAGCAATTTTCGAAAAGATACTGGTTTGGAATCAATTTTTTTATCTCTGTTGGTCAATAGAACGGTATCAGAACCAACAACATATTTTTCCGGGTGTTCAATAAGTGAATCTTTGTCAAACAACGGCATGGGAAAATCCAATAGGCTACTATCTACATCCAGTTTAAATTTATGGTCTGCCAATGTTGGGTCGCTAAAAGCATTGGCAAGCCCAAAATATTTTAAAGCTAGCGGATAATTTTTGTATCTAGCCATCAATACCGCTAAGTTGTAATAAGCTCTATGCGAAAAAAGTTTCTTTTTTTCCTCAATATTTCCTTTTTTGAATAAAGACAAAAAAGAACTTACGGACCCTTTGTCCATGGTCTTTACCGCAATATCACCGACATTGACAGAATCTTCGTAAGTCATCAAAGGAAGAGAATCCATCTTGGCTGATGTACGCACTGAACTGGTAACAACATGGCTTCCACCTCCAGAAGCAGTCACAACTGTCTGATCCGATTGTTGCCCACTAACATGTAGGGCTATCACAATCGAACATATAGTAAGATATACGGACAGTTTTTGCATCTCTACGAAAATAAATGCAAAGATAGAAATTGATTTATAAAAATTTATTAAATGATAACTTCCAAAATTTTTTGAATTTTTTTTGCAACAATGTATCAATCAACTATTTTTGTAACATTGTTTCAAAAATAAAGCACACATGCACAAACACATTTTGCTCATTCTCAGTATGTTTCTGTCCTTTTCTCTATTAGCACAGAACAGTGAGGTTACCTTTTCAGGTACAGTTAAAGACCAAAGTACCCATAATCCTCTTCCATTTGCTACGATTACTATCGACGGAAGCAATAGGATTGTATCGACAGACTCCTTAGGGCATTTTTCTCTTAAACTCAGACCTGGTCATTATTTGGTAGAAATTTCTTTCATGGGATATGCTACCACAGTAAAAAATATTTTACTAAAAGAAAACACGGAAAGTGATTTTCAACTTTCGCCTACCGCGCTCGAGCAGGGAGCTGTAGTGGTTACAGGAGTCGCTTCTGCCATCTCAAGCAGAAGAAATCCGCAACCGGTTGACATTGTGACAAAGCGTGATCTTTTCAATGCACCTTCAACAAATCTAATGGACGCTTTATCTAGACAGGCGCCAGGCGTATCCGTTCTGACTACGGGTCCCGCTATTGCTAAACCGTTTATTCGCGGTCTTGGATATAATCGCGTACTGACAATCAATGACGGTGTACGTCAAGAAGGTCAACAGTGGGGTGATGAGCACGGTATTGAGATAGACGATTACAGTGCCCAAAAAATCGAGGTACTCAAAGGTCCAGCTTCCTTGATGTATGGTAGCGATGCGCTCGCAGGAGTTATCAACATCACATCACAAGTACCAGCTCCCGAAGGAACAATTAAAGGAAATGTCATGAGTGAATATCAAACTAACTCCTTGTTGCGAGGTTTCCATGGAGAAATCGGTGGTACAAAAAATGGATTTAGTTTTAACGCCTATGGTTCCTACAAAGGTGCCGAAGACTACCGCAACAAATACGACGGTCGCGTGTTCAACTCTAAATTCTACAACCAAAATTTTGGTGGGATGTTAGGTTATCGCGGCAATTGGGGAAGTTCACGTTTACTAGTGACTCGTTTCGATCAACATATTGGTATGGTCGAAGGAGAAAGGGACGAAACCACGGGACAATTTGTTAGAGATATGCCTGATGGATCTCAAGAGATCGCCACATCTTCCGACTTTAGCAAAATCAAACCGTTTGTTCCTTACCAACACATACGCCACACAAAAATAACTTCCGACAACGTTTTCAATATAGGAAAAGGTCAGTTGGATGCGATATTGAGTTTCCAACGTAACCAACGACAAGAATTTGGTGACGCCGCGGAACCATCAAATCCAGATGCTTATTTTGACTTAAAAACATTTACTTACAACCTTCGTTACCATCTAAAAGAATTAGGTAACTGGAAAACTGTTTTTGGGGTCAATGGTATGCAACAAAACAACACCAATAAGGCTTCCGAAGTATTGATTCCAGACTATAATTTATTTGACGTTGGTGCTTTTGGAATCACACAGTATGTAAAAGACAAATTTACGTTCTCTGGAGGTCTTCGTTTTGACAATCGTCATGTAAGCGGCAAATCTATGATGGATCCGGAAGATCCGGATGAAGTTAAATTTGATGCATTTAAAAAGAATTTTTCAAATGTGTCCGGAAGTGCCGGTGTTAGTTATGAAGTATCCAACGCTACCACATTGAAACTAAATGTGGCTCGCGGATTCAGAGCGCCAAACATGGCAGAGTTGGCCAGCAATGGGGCACATGAGGGTACATTGCGCTACGAAATAGGTAATAACAATCTGAAATCGGAAAAAAGTTTGCAGGTTGACGGAGGCGTTGAAGTCAATACGACTCACGTTTCGATAAATGCATCTATTTACTATAATCATATTGACGATTTCATCTTTTACCAAAGAGTGTTAAATCAAGCCGGTGGAGACTCTACCATGCAGGATGAAAACGGATCAACTATAAATGTTTATAAATTTAATCAACACAGTGCCAACCTGTATGGAGGAGAATTCAATATCGATATACATCCTCATCCTTTGGATTGGTTACACTTTGAGAATACTTTTTCTTACACAAGAGCACAATTTACGTCCGCAATTGGAGGAAGTAAAAATATCCCTGATATACCCGCAGGACGTTATGTCGCACAGTTAAGAGGTAATTTCTTTCCACAAGGAAAAACATTTAGAAATTTGTTTGTAAGCTTGACAAGTGACTATACATTCAAACAAAATGATGCATTTACAGGTTTTAATACGGAAACGCCGACATCTGGATATTGGTTAGTCAATGCCGGAATTGGGACAGATGTTGTCAATAGAAATGGAAAGACAATCTGCAATATTGTATTGAGTGGTGACAACTTGGGTGATGTTGCTTATCAAAATCATCTAAGCCGTCTTAAATACTTGGATGTCAACAACGCCACGGGTAGAATGGGCGTTTTTGGAATGGGTCGCAACTTTACGTTTAAAGTTAATTTCCCATTATATTGGAACTGGTAGTTTTATAGTCTTCCATTGTAAAATAGTCGCTGTTTTGACAGCGACTATTTTTTTGTCTATAGGAGAAACAATCGATTGTGAGCGCAATTTTTAAAGAAATGAATTAATTTTCCCATATGAAAATAAAAAAATTGCTTCCCATTTTCTTACTGAGTCCACTCGCAGGTTTGGCTCAGAACGCTCCAGCTCCCTATGGCGTGCTTCCAACCGAAAGACAACTTCGTTGGCAAGAAATGGAAATGTATGCTTTAGTACATTTTACGCCCACTACGTTTCAAGATCAAGAATGGGGATATGGAGATGCAGAACCGTCTTTGTTTAATCCAACACGTTTTGATGCCAACCAAGTTGCTAAAGCAGCTGCATCTGCAGGTTTAAAAGGATTGATTATAGTTGCGAAACACCACGATGGCTTTTGTCTTTGGCCTACGAAAGCCACAGACTATAATATTTCAAAATCCAGTTGGCTCAATGGCAAAGGCGATGTCGTAGGAGCATTCCAAAAAGCAGCGGCAAAAAACAATTTAAAATTTGGAACCTATCTTTCCGCTTGGGATCGTAACGATACACGTTATGGAACGAGTGCATACACAGATGCCTATCGTGTTGAATTGACCGAACTAATGACCTAATATGGTCCACTATTTATGTCTTGGCACGATGGCGCCAATGGTGGTAATGGTTATTATGGAGGAAAAAATGAGCAACGCTTGGTAGATCGCTCTTCCTACTATGAATGGGATACCAAAACATGGCCCATTGTTAGAAAATTACAACCCAATGCGGTAATATTTTCAGATGTTGGCTGGGATGTTAGATGGGTCGGCAATGAACAAGGCATGGCGGATAATCCTTCTTGGGAAACCATTACTCTTCGTGGAATAAACGGTAAAAAACCAGCTCCAGGATATGTCAAAGACGATCTTCATGCGACAGGCACTCGCAATGGGGATCAATGGATTCCTGCGGAGTGCGATGTTGCTGTAAGGCCAGGTTGGTTTTATCATCCTGACGAAGATGGTAAATCTAAATCGCCAAATCAATTATTCAAACTTTATCTTAATTCTGTTGGAAGAAGTGCTTGTTTAGATTTAGGACTTTCGCCGACTACCGAAGGCATTTTAAGTGAAGAAGATGTGCACACTTTAAATTTGTTTGGAGAAAAACTAAAGAAAACATTTGCTGTCAATTTCGCAAAAGGGGCAACTATAAAAGCATCTAATCTTCGCGGATCCGCAAAGATGTTTTCCCCTAACAATATTTTGGACGGAGATAGATATTCTTACTATGCATCAGAAGATCAGGAACATAGTCCAACGCTGGAACTAACACTAAAAAAAGAAGCAAAATTTGACCTTATCCAACTAAGGGAAAATATCAAATTGGGTCAAAGGATGGACAGTGTACAAGTAGCGTATTGGGACAATGGTAACTGGAAGCAAATTGCCTCTGTACAAAGTATCGGAGCTAATCGCTTGATCAAACT
The DNA here is from genome assembly GCA_003241175.1 of Pseudopedobacter saltans. Classification (GTDB taxonomy): domain Bacteria; phylum Bacteroidota; class Bacteroidia; order Chitinophagales; family Chitinophagaceae; genus Rhizosphaericola. Next base: position 26,073 of record QFOI01000001.1, on the reverse strand, counting down.
AAAAACGCCTATTTCCACTACCAAAATTCGCTTAAATCTTTTCGCACCTGTTGCTCCAACGTTGAGTGACTTCGGTCTTTTTTCGGAAGCAGAAGTGGATTATAAACCTAAAGTCAGCAGCAAAACCATCCATTATTTGTCATCTGATGAGTATAAAATAATACAGCCATCCGATTTAACAGCTATGACAGATCAAAACAATACAACATTTGATATGGTTTCGTCAGATAATGGTTTGGTAATCGAACTCAACTCTCCTATTAAAGGTTTCTATTATTTGCCTCGTCAAGACAAGAAAAAAGAAGGTATTGTACACCAATATACTATTTGGCAAAGTGAAGACGGGAACAAATGGTCAGAGGTTAAGTCCGGTGAGTTTTCCAATATAGTTGCTAATCCGATTGGTCAAACAATTCGCTTTCCACAGGCCATTCAGACTAAATACATTAAGTTTAAACCAAAAGACTTTAATGAATCTACTTTTTCCGTTGCGGAAATAAAACTTTTGAAATAAGATAAGTCTTACCAACTATACCTTGCATAGTTGGTAAGATCATTTTTACATAATTCTTCCTATTGGATATAGATTGTGTGTTTTTTCGTGATAGGGCGAGTGCTGGTAAACCCATTCCAATTGTTTTCTAGCACTGTTTCTAAGCGATTCATTTTCAAGTTTTGCTTTTTCTAGTTCTTTTCTTAATTCAGGATTTTCTTTTAGATATTGAGCAGCGTAATCTTCGAAAATATAGTCTGAAAAATACTCTTTTTGAGATAGAATAGGATCAAAAAAGTTCCAAGAAAAGTACGAATCCATTGCTTGTGGTTCCAAGGTCTCAACTATATAACGATTAGTGATCTGATTTACGGGAACTATAATGTCTCCTTCATAGAAAGGCATCGTAAGTCGTTGTGTATTGATATTTACATCACTATGTATGTAATGTCCTTCATATAATGTATTGCTTGTTTTGAAATTGCCTATATAGTAAAAATCTGCGCTAACTGTGGTATCTTTTGTTAATCGTCTCATTTTTACTCCATTAATTTGAAGGAGATTTATAATCTTTTGGTAAGCTCCAGGTATTATGTAAGCACTAGGCGCCTTAACCGATAGAGATGCTTGATAATGATTATATAGTTTGATATCTCTGGTAAATGGTTTGCTACGATCATAAAACAATCTTTGGTAACCAGAAACCTCACTGAGCTTATGTTGTGGCTCGTAACCATAAAAAGGTATGACACTGTAATGTGTTGTATCCAAAGTCCATTGCAACGGAAATGTCGTTTGATGTGCGGTATAGTTATTGGCGATAGCTCTTTTTTCTACTAAAGTATCTCCCTGTTCCGACATGATATTAATCGTAAAGCGCATTAGATCATAAGTAGACTCAACACGCTCTTTAAATGGCTTCCACATATGTGTCTCAGGCATATACGCAATTGTATTGTGTAAGGCAGCGTATCCTGTTGAATAGCGTGGAGTTTCCAAATATTCATTGATGCCTGACTCAGGGGTTTCTCCTGCAAAGTCAACATAAGGTATGAGTTTGTAGCCTTTTTCACCCATACGGCTATAGAGTTGAAGTGTAAATTTTTCGTGCATGTAATCCGCAAGTATTGGATTGAATTTATTCTTTTGTGTTTCTATCAATGTCATTATATATTGGTAGTCCGCCCCATCACTCGTGTGGTTGTCAATCAATACATCCGGATTCCAAATATTGAAAATTTTTTGGAATGAGTAACTGTTGCTTGACTCCGTTTTTATAAAATCTCTATTAAGATTCAAATTTTGCTTATTGCCTCTAAATCCATAACTACGAGGTCCATTTTGATTGACGCGGGAAACACCACGATTTAACATGCCATCAATATTGTAAACGGGTATTATGCAAATAGCAACTTTTGGAGGGATGCGTTTTTGTTTCAGCAAGTCTCTTGCCAACATCATAGACGCATCAATACCTTCTGGTTCTCCCGGATGAATTCCGTTGTTAATCAGGAGGACGCTTTTGTTTTGTAGGCGTAGTTTTTTCGCATCAAAAGTACCATCCTGAGAAAGTACAAATAGTTGTAACGGTTTCCCTACATCAGTTGTTCCATACGTAAACAAATGGCATTGATGGGGATATTTTTCTGCTAGCGCTTTATAAAAACTTATTAATTCCGAATATTGGGCGGTTGTATTTTTTGCAGAGTCTTTTTCAAAAGCAGTAAGCTGTGCAGATACTTTTTGAAAAAGGAAAATACCAAAAAGACAAAAGAAGTAATGCTTTACTTTCATTATTTGAAAAGTTTTATGTTGGAGTTTAAAAGTAGATTTTTTATCAAAAACAATGTCTTGTTTTTGTCTACTATACTCGTTAACAGTGTATTAAAACTGTATTCCATACAATGTCTATATTTTTATAGCATTCAAAACTTGCGAACTTTTCAATTATATTATGAAAGGAATATTTTCACTAGCCTGTGTTTCTTTGCTATCACTGGCAACAACATCATTGATGGCGCAAAGGGATCTGGCAAATCAGCTTTTTACGGCAGTCGACACAGCTTCTGTGCCTAGGGAGATCGAGGACCCGGAATGCCTAGGCATCAACAAGCTGCCAGCGCACGCCACCCTGATGCCTTACCTGAACGAAAGGGAGGCCCTGGCGGCGGACCGCCATGCGTCGTCCTACTACCGCACCCTCAACGGAACGTGGAAGTTCCACTGGGTGTCATGGCCGCAGAAGCGTCCTGTCGACTTCTACAGGACGGATTACGACGTTTCCCAATGGGCGGACATCAGGGTTCCTTCCAACTGGGGCATGCAGGGCTACGGTACGCCGGACTACAGCAACTACACCTACATATTCAAAAAGGACTATCCCCACGTCATGAGCGCGCCACCAGTCAGCTACACGACCTACCGTGAACGTAATCCCGTAGGAAGCTACAGGAGAAACTTCGAAGTACCACAGTCTTGGGATGGCAGACAGATATTTGTGACGTTTGACGGCGTGGATGCAGGATTTTTCCTTTGGATAAATGGGCAAAAAGTCGGTTACAGTGTCAACAGCCGCAACGCAGCGGAATTCGACATAACCCAATATGTCAAACCTGGCCAGAACAGCATTGCCGTGGAGGTATACCGCTTCACGGTGGGCAGTTACCTGGAAGACCAGGATATGTGGAAGCTGAGCGGGATCTTCCGTAACGTCTCCCTCTGGAGCAGTCCCAAGCAACACATGCAGGATTTCTTTGTGAAAACGGACCTTGATGCCCAATACAAGGATGCGACGGAAAAGGTAAAGGTAAAAATCCACAACTATGACAATAAGCCTTCCGAAGCAAAAACTCTGGAAGCCATTCTTTATGACGGAAAGGTAAAGGTTACCAGCGCTTCTGTCCAAGTACCCGCCTTGCAACCCAACCAGGAAACCACGGTCGAGCTGTCCTTTCCCGTTAAAAACCCCAAGAAGTGGACGGCCGAAACACCTGTCCTCTACACGACTGTTCTGAAACTCAAAAAAGGTTCGAAAGACGAAGAAATTCTTTCCGCCAAAACTGGGTTCAGAAACATCGAGATAAGGAACAGGCTCTTCATGGTCAATGGCGTCCCAATAAAACTAAAGGGCGTCAACCGGCACGAAAATTGGCCGGACAACGGTCACGCCATCACCGAGGAACAGATGATTCGGGACATGTTGTTGATCAAGCAGACCAACAGCAACCATGTGCGTACCTGCCACTATTCGGACGATCCTCGGTGGTACGAACTGTGCGATGAGTACGGTATTTACCTTGTCGCGGAAGCCAACCTGGAATGCCACGGGGCTATGGGTGAATTCGATGAGGAACCAACCATAAAGTCTGCAATCATTGATCGAAATGTCGCAAACGTGGAAAACTTCAAGAATCATCCTTCCGTGATTATCTGGTCACTGGGTAACGAATGTGGTGACGGTGGTTCTAATTTCCGTGCGGCACTTAGTACGATTCAAAAGATAGACTCAACCAGACAGTTCCACTATGAAGGTTTTGGTATTGGTAAAAACAATCCTGCCAGCATTGATAGTCGTATGTATACCGACATCTATAACGTGGAAAAAAATGCCCAATCCACTGACCTGACAAAACCGTTTTACCTATGTGAATATGCCCATACGATGTTCAACTCTATGGGTTCTATTGATAAATACAATGAACTGTTCGACAAATACCCAACCTTGTTGGGAGGCGCCGTTTGGGAATGGCAGGATCAAGGATTGTACAACAACCGCGACCCCAAACATCCGATTACGGCTTATGGTGGTGGTTTTGGGGAAGTTCCCAACGACAGGTTCTTCATACACAAAGGCGTTGTTTTTTCCGATAGGACTTTGAAACCCCAATATCCAGAGCTGAAAAGAGTCTACCAATGGATTAGTGTTACGCCCGTCGATTTTGCCAAACAAACCTTCAAGATTAAAAACAGGTACCAGTTTACCAATCTGGATAGTCTGGAAGCGAAATGGACATTGAGTGAAAACGGAAAAGTCATCTCTTCGGGTCCTCTAAAAGTAGGATCGCTTTTACCTGGTGCCGAAAAGGAAATCGCCATACCCTACAAACTGAAGGCAACCCCGGGAAAAGAATATTTCGTAAGGGTTTCTTTCGACCTTAAAAACGCTACATTGTGGGCAGACAGGGGATTTGAGGTTGCGGGTATCCAGCTGGAACTGCCAAAGCCTAAAGTGGATCTGCCTGTAACTACAAACGGTGATCCGCTGCAAATGGAGGAAACTTCAGACCTGATAAAGATAAACGGAACCGGTTTTACCATTGTTTTTGACAAAAGAAAAGCAACATTTTCCTCCCTTCAGAAAAACGGAAAGGAGCTACTTGAAAACCAGAGTGGTCCTATGCTTCACCTTTGGAGAGCTCCGCACCGTGACGACGACATGTGGGCGTATTGGGACTGGGACCGAAACGGATTGAAAAAGCTCGAGTGGAAGGCCAAAAACGTTTCGGTACAGAAAAATGCAGACAACCAGTATACCATAAAGGCAGATCTAAGGGGAACGGGGTCCAACGGGTTTGCAGTAAACCATAAAGTCACGTACACCGTCAGTGGTATAGGCGAGATAAAAGCCACCAACAGTGTCAGTTTCGAAGGGCAAAAGTTCAGTCTGGCACGTATAGGAGTTCGGATGTTCCTGGATAAGTCCATAGATAGTGTAAGTTATTTCGGACGTGGGCCAATGGAAAACTACGCGGACAGGAAAATAGGTTCGGACGTGGGTGTCTACAGTGCTTCCACCACAACCTTGATGACTCCTTACGAAAAACCGATGGAAGCGGGTAACCATGAAGATATCCGTTGGGTAAGCCTTTCCAACGGAGGTCGCGACGGCCTGAAGATCAACAGCGGCAATACCTTGCTGCAATTCTCCGCGTTGCCGTACAGCGATGAGGAAATGGACCGTTCGGAATACAGGATAGACCTTCCGCCTTCCAGGCACACAGTTTTGTGTGTCAGTACAAGGACCCTTGGTGTTGGTTCCGCGGGTTGTGGACCGATACCGCTGGAAGAGTACCGCGTATTCCCGGAAACCACGCAATTCAGCTATTCCGTCTGGTTGAAATAAGATGGTACTACAAAAAACACAGGGTCGGAGGCGGTAACCTCCGACCCTGTATTTTTTATTAATAATTAAATAATCTACCGTTAATATTGGGGTAACATTACTCAACTTCATTTGCATTCCTAATCCTTAATGGAATGTGTATGAAAATTAGAATAGTATTACTGTTGTTGGGGTTGTCTACTTTTATCTTAGGAAATGCGCAAAATGATCGAAGCTTAAAAGGTTCTATACAAGATGCCGAATCCAAAGAACCAATTGTAGGGGCATTAATTTACCTGTCCGATGATAGCGAAAACAAAAAGCCTTTAGGAGAGTCCGGTTTAGATGGATCGTTTGTTCTGAGAAAAATTCCGACTGGCAATATAAAAATAAGGGTTTCCTACTTAGGATATAAAGAACAATTAGTTGAGGTCAATATAGATGCATCTGAAATATTGGCAACTCCTATAGGACTATACAAAAATAGTTTAAATGAAGTAATAGTGATTGGTCATAAGAACGGAGATGACAGGAAATCATTTTTAATAGATCGGAATGCAGACGGTTTGCAAAATTCTCTTTCAGCGAGAGCAATCGAAATATCTCCTGATGTAACCGTTGCGAATTCCCTACAACGTATGAGTGGTGTGACTATACAGCGGAGTAGTAATGGTGAGGGACGTTATGCAATTATTCGAGGAATGGATCAACGGTATAATACGACATTAATAAATGGTATAAAAATACCTAGCCCAGATGATAAATATAGATATGTTCCAATGGACTTGTTTCCAAGTGACCTATTAGAGAGACTGGAAGTTATAAAAACATTGACTCCTGATAAAGAAGGCGACGCAGTTGGTGGCATAATGAATCTGGTGATGAAAAATGCTCCAAACTATCAAATTGTTAGTGGTTTTTTTTCCGCTGGTTCTTCAACCTTGTTTAGTGATAGACCGTTTCAAACTTTTAACTCCAATGTAATTAATAAGCGATCTCCGGCACAAATCAACGGACCTTCTTACCTAGCAAAAGTGGGAGATTTTCCTAGGAGAAACCTTATATTACGTAACGCTTCACAACCAAGCATCCAAGCTGGAGCGACCTATGGTAATCGTTTTTTTGATAAAAAACTCGGATTTGTGCTAGGCCTTAGTTTTCAAAACAACTATAGAGGATCTGATCAAATACTAAACACACAATACCCCGGCGCAACTATACTTCCATCTTCTGCTGCTGGGAAAATTACGGACAACTATCCACAGTTTGACGCTACCGTAAATAATAAATATTCTACTCAAAATCGAAGAATAGCTGTAAACAATAAGTTTGATTACAATATAAACAATAAGAATAAAATCTCTTTATATAACCTTTATGTAAGAATGGATGAATTTCAGGCAAGATCTTCTTCCGATACTGATGTAAATACTAATCTGGGACAGGTAAAAATCAATACGAGGACTCGCTGGCAAATACAAACAATTTATAATTCTACCTTGCACGGCGATCATAATCTTTCTGATAGATTATCATTTAACTGGACCGCAGCATATTCCGTCGCTCGTCAGCAGACGCCGGACTATGCCAACTTTGAAGTTGACTATGCCAAAACAAAAAACGCGGATGGTACACAATCATTGCCATTAATATTTACCCCCAATAGTCCTTCGATGAGTGCGATATGGGCACACAATTCCGATAAGGATTTATCTGGTTATCTTAATTTTATTTATAAAACAAAACTATCTAATAATGATTTGGAGATCAGTTGGGGTGGATTGGCAAGACATAAAATAAGAGATAATTATTATATAAAATATAGTCTTACTGCTTTGGATTCTTCTTTTTCGGATATATTATCTTCTAATTTGGATTTTAAGACAGGCTCTGCAACAGCTCCATATGGGAATACTGGTATTGGTAGAAATTATTCTATCAAAGAGAATGTAGTTGCAGGATATGGACAATTTAAATTAGATCTATTACAAAAATTACAAATAATAGGTGGTGTCCGTATTGAAAACACAAGCCAACGTTATAATACTAATTTGTCGTCTGATGTCAATGCGGGAAAAGGACATATTTACTACACAGACGTATTGCCTAGTTTGCATTTAAAATATGCGTTTGACGATCGTCAAAACCTAAGAGCATCTTATTTTAGAAGTTTGGTAAGACCTGGATTTGTGGAAATAATTCCTCAGGACATTCCTGCTAGTGAAAATGAGGCTTACGAACAACAAGGAAATCCTTATTTGAAACATACTACTGCAGATAATTATGATTTTAGATATGAATTATATCCAAAAGGAACTGATCAAGTTTTAATTGGAGCATTTTTTAAAAGACTTTATAATCCTGTTGAGGTAACTTTTAGCCATTATAGTGTGATTGGCGGTAACCCCTCTCCCGGCACTAATATACTTACACCCACTAATATTGGAAATGTTAAAAACTTTGGTATTGAAGCGGTCTATACCAAGTTTTTCGGAAAGTTCGGTATAAATGCTAACTATACCTACACACATAGTTCAGCAACTACAAGCAAATACTTCTTACATTATGACAGCACCACTAAAGTGAACGTTACACAATCCCGTAATCAAACACGACCTTTGCAAGGTCAGGCGAAGCATATTGGAAATTTGTCATTTATATATAAAAATCCAAGCATCGGATTAGACGCACAGATTGCATATGTGTACACTGGTGAAAGAATTGCTTTGGTAAATACTTTCTATGATATGGATACGTGGCAGGCGCCTTATAGTCAATTGGATTTTTCTTTTGAGAAAAAATTGTTCAAAAGATTGTCTCTCTATGGAAAGATTAACAACTTACTTGATACCAAAACAAAGTATTATATCAAACAACCTTACCTGATAGGAAATACGCTAAACAAGATTCCAGGACAAAGTGACCCAACCAAGCAAATATTTGTTCAACAAGACATTTATAAAATATCTTATTTATTCGGAATTCGCTTTAAACTATAATATTTTAATGAGATTGGCAATGAAAAAAATTTTTCAATACAGTGGACTTATAGCAACTTTTATATTGATTGTTCTGTCTATAAGTTGTAATAAATTGAGCAATGACAACAATGATATTTACACGTATACACCACCTCCTCCCAAGCCTATCAGTGATTCTACTCCGCTTTCTGGTAGTATATCGGGAACGATGCTTGCTGGTAAGACCTATCAAGTAACAGCTGATATTTACGTCAATGCTGGTGACAGTTTAGTAATTCAACCAGGAGTGAAAGTTGTCTTCTTAAATCAGTCCGGCCTTATAGTGAAGGGTAACCTATATTCTTTAGGGACAAAGGAAAATCCTATTTGGCTAACGGGTAATGTGGTTACAAAAACAGATGCTCCTACGATAGGTTTTAGCGCTGCCAAAGATTCCGCTTTTTCAGGTGTTTGGAAAGGTGTATTTGGTGATGTGACATGTGAATATATGATATTGAAATGGACCCATGTACAATATTGTGGGGCTCCGGCAGGCGTCAATGGTTCCTCTGCTTATCTTGTGGCGGGATTATCAGCAACAGACAATAGTTATGCATTGTACTTTTCAAATGGTAAAGGGAATTTTGTATTTGAAGATTCTTGGATTTATGGAACAGTAGACGATGCTATACGTATTGCAGGAAGTGGAGGAAAGTTTGCCATTTTACGTAGTACATTTGAAAGATGTGGTAAAAATGGTGGAGATATTCTGAATATAAAGGCCGGAGGTGTAGGTGATATGGCCTATAATTTTTTTATTGGGGGTGCTACTAACTCTTTAAAGGCAGCAAATTCGGGTATTGCTCCGGGAATTCCTAACTGTGAAGCTAGAGTATATAACAATACGATTGTAAATTCTGGTTATAGGCAGACAAAAACAGGACGAGGTGGATCTATAAACTATGAAAATGGAGCAAGAGGACAAGTGTTTAATAATTTGATGATTAATTGTAAATATGGTTTGCGTTTGAATAGCAATGTTCCAGATACTGCGTATATGTACAATAATAATTATGGATATAATTATTATTGGGCAGATAGCTTGAGTGTGGCCAACCAAATATTCCCTTATGTAACCGGAGCAGTAACTAAACCAGTAGCAACTGATCTTCCCAATCCATTCTCTTACTTGCCAGCTAATTATAAATACGTACCTGATGTTGCTTATGATGGTTCAAAAATCGTCCAGACTGGAAACCCGTTGTTTGTAAACTATCCTGTACCTGTAACTGGCGGTTATCGTCTGCAAGACATTACTGCAATTGGAAACTTTAAGTTTTCGTTACAGCCCAATTCTCCTTGCATAGGAAAAGGATTTACTGGATTTACGCCTATGAAAGAGATACCCGTAGACGTTAAGTATGGCGTAACAGAATATACACCTCCTGGTAGTGATATTGGATGCTACCAATTTAATGGCCGAGGTAACCAACATTATTAATTAAAAGACTAAATAATCAAATTTCGATGAAAAAAGGATTCCTAATTCTGGTTAGTTTAGTAGTGTGTGGTGCGTTATTTGCCCAATGGACAGGTACTAAAACGTCTTATAGTCTTCAACAATCCAAATATGCACCTACGCCTAAAGGTTACAAACCTTTTTTCATCAATCACGTTGGTAGACACGGCTCTCGCTTTATGACAAAGGCGGGAGGAGATTCTCTTCTATTGAAAATTCTGCTGGAGGCCAAAAAAGAAAATAGTTTAACTGATTTAGGTAAAAAATGGTTGGCAAATGTTGAATGGCTGACAACGGTTCAGGATGGTCATTACAATGACATTTCCTTGCAAGGTGCAGAAGAACATAAGCAGATTGCGGCTCGTATGCGTAAACTATATCCATCCTTATTTAACCGTGGTGATATTGATGTTTGGTACACACATAAAATACGAACCTATCAAAGCGCACAAGGTTTTTTGCAATCTTTGAAAGATTATCCTAAGTCAAGTATAAGTTATCTTACACAACCAGAATCTGATGAGACAATGCTGCGTTTTTACGACTATAGTCCGGACTATGATAAATTTGTAAAATCCTCAATTGTAAAATCTAAAATCGATTCTGTTCAAAATACTTCTTCCATAACGGAAGTCGAGAATGCAGTTGCACTGCGTTTTATCCATAAAAATATTTGGGGAAAATGGGCGGAACAAAAATCAAAAAATTCCATCAATGGTAAAAGCTATGCCTTGACTCCAGAAAATTTTACACAAGCATTGTTTGATGTGTATGGCGTTGGCTTATCGGCAAAAATCGAAATGAAAACCAACAAGATTGTGTCGCAACAATGGATAAGCCCATTTACAAAAGAAGAGGGAAAGATATTAGGAAAATCCAATGACGTAGAAGATTATTTGGTTAAAGGTCCAGGTTTGGATAAAAACGGTATTCAGGCCGCTATTGCTTGGCCGTTACTAGAAAATTTTATTGCAACAAGCGATAGTGCAGTTAATGGTACTTTACACAAAGAAGCAGAATTTCGTTTTACGCACGCAGAAGCGATTTCTCCTTTTGCAACACTTTTGGAAATAAAAGGAACGGACAGTGTAGTAAATGCTATTTCTAATTTTGATAAAGTTTGGAATGCTGCCAATATTATTCCTATGGCTGCCAATATCCAATGGATTTTTTATTCCAATGGAAAGAATGTTTTGGTAAAAATTCTTTTGAACGAAAAAGAATCTCGATTGCCCATTCCAACCCAGACTTTCCCCTATTACAAATGGGATGATGTGAAAGCTTTTTACTCAAAAAAAATTGCTCTTTTGCGAACACAAACCGACATTAACACAAAATAGGGCCTGTTTTTTGGACGGTTGTGGTTGGCTCTTGTTATATTTGAATAGCATATTGGCAAACACATATCAATCGTTCAACATTTATGCGCAGATTTTTTAGAGGTACCATGGGGCTAATAACCGCAGGTATCGCATTTGTATATTTAATTTCCTGTTTTAGTTTTATTATATCTCCGGCGTTTTTTTCACCAATAGCGCTGTTAGGGCTGGCATTCCCTTACCTTTTTCTTATTGTATTGTTTTTTGCTATTGTCAATCTTTTCCGTGACAGGCGCTTAGGATTAATTCTTTGTGTTGTTTTATTGCCTGGATTGTACAATCTTTCCCATGTGGTCGGTTTTCATTTTGGAAAATGGAAAATGGAAAAAGCGCCTAATACATTACGCGTTCTTACTTGGAACGTAGAAGGATATTCGATGCACGGCGCTCCTCCTGAAGAAACGATTAAAGGTATATTAAACACAGTCCATCAATACAATCCGGATATTGTCTTTTTACAAGAAAGTTCGCATCATGTATTGACTTATGGTGGACAGTGGCGTAAGACCGATGAGCTTTTTGATTCTATTGGCTACAAAGGCAGCTATACTGTTTCGGATAGTACTTTTTGGGAAGGCCACATGGTGCCTTTCAATACTGGCGTAGCCATTTTCTCCAAAAGCCCTGTCACCAATGATACTGCTCTGAAAATATTGGAATCTCCCCACGAGCAGCAACATTGTGCTGCTGGCACTACTACTTTTGACGGGAAGGGGATTAGAGTGATGACGGCAAGACTTTCTTCTCTAAACTTGTATTGGGATACGGCTAATCAAGACAAAAGCATCTACCAGATTACATTTGACCGTAAGCGAATGGTGCAGCACCAGATCAGATCCGTAGAAAGGCTTCATAAAGAACAGATAAAAATGATTCGTCAAGAAATTGAATCCAGCAAGGATCCGGTTATCTATTGTGGTGATATGAATTCTGTACCGACATCCTATAATTTTTACCTGATGCGTGGCAACAATTTCCAAGATGCATTTATCAAAGGAGGTGGTGGTATTGGCGCCACCTTTCACAATATTGCGCCTACTTTACGCATCGATGCCGTCTTTGTAGACAAAAGCAAATTTAAAGTTTTGCAATCCAAAGTTATCAAAGTGCAACTCTCTGATCATTATCCCGTTGTGGCGGACCTACAATTAAAATAATCAAGCTTTTTGTTTTAGACCTCATCCCAACCTTTCTCCTGCAGGAGAAGGGCTTTTTTAAACATGACTGCAAACTTTTTCAATTAAAATAAAAGCACAAATCGACATGGACTTGGAAAAAACAGTATAATTTTACTGTTATGCCAAGGACCATTCTTAGAAGGTTAACGCGAAATTTTTTTCTTATTCCGACCATCTTTTTCTGTGCATTGTTTTTGATCGGTTGTCTATCGCCGTTCCTAAATCCTGCGACTTGGTGGTGGATAGGTTTCGTGAGTCTTTTACAACCTTATTTGATTTGCTTATTGGTTCTCCTGGTTATTTTTTGGTTAGCGGCAAAACCCATTATTTCGTTACTCCCATTGTTGAGTTTATTGGTAGGATTGAAACAGATCCGTTCCATTTTCGCATTCAACGGCATTTCTTCTTTTAATGTGGAAAAAAAAGGAAATAATATTCGCGTTGTCAGTTGGAATGTTGGGAACCTCAACGGCCAAGCTCAACGCAAAAATGCCGTGCAGCACAGCCGAACGGAAATTGCCAATACGATACTCAGTTTGGATCCCGATATTGTTTGTTTGCAGGAATTCAACCATTCGACCACGCAAGGCAAACAAGCAGACAATATTGGACTTTTTTCCGAAAATTATCCATACCATTATTTTTCTAAAGATGTCAATAAGCGTAATGGATTTTACCAAGCAGGAAGCATTATTTTTTCCAAATTTCCGATTGTAGACAGCGCTCGTTTCCAATATCCGAAAAACATTAAAGAGAGTTTTCTCTATGTGGATGTCAAAAAAGGAAAAGACACAATACGCGTATTCAACGCACATCTTCAATCTTTTCGTTTGAATGATGCGGATTACAACAATATCGACAAGATCACAACTGATGAAAATGTTTCGGTAAAAGACAGTAAATCTCTCTTCCGAAAAATGCGCCTCGCCTTTACCAGACGTGGCATACAAGCGGATTTCATCAAGGAAAAAACGGCAAATTGTCCTTACAAAAGCTTTATCTGTGGAGATTTCAACGATGTGCCGGGTTCGTATGTATATCTAACGATCAAACAAAACCGACACGATGCCTTTTTGGAAAAGGGTTTGGGTATTGGTCGCAGCTTTGTTTCGTTGGCGCCGACCTTGCGCATCGACTACATTTTACCTGATCGTTCTTTCCAGGTCAACCAGTTTGACATGATGGACGAAGGTCTGAGCGACCACATGCTGTTGGTTTCGGATATGAGTGTATTGGGAAAGGAATAGAATTTTAGTTATATGGTTTTAGATTCCAAATATCGGCTACTCCCAAACTTTAATTAATTTTCTTCGCCTATATTGATGAATGTTGTAGACCTCTAAATATACGGTGTCCTTTAAAGTCGGGTTTTCCATATAACCCCATACAGCATCCGAACTGTCAAATGTACTTAAGTCATAAGTTAAAGTAAAAATTGAGGTATCGGTACTAGGATTAGTTTTGAATGCCAATTTGAAAGGATAACAAGTGCCTTCTAAACTTCTTGTTTCATGGACAGAATTTAGTCCGTATCTATAACTAATTTCTATAAAAGGTGAAAAACCGCTAATAATAATACTTGGAGAATCAATGACTTCATATTTAAGACTTTTGACAAATACTCCTCTTTTTTTTGCTTCATGGATATCTCCTGTTCCAACTCGATTTTTAGCTCTATCCAAATAAAGTTGTTTTCCAAGATAAGAAAGCAAAAAAGTACTAACTAAAACTACACCCAATACGGCTAATATTTGAAATCTATGCTTAGCTATATATTGGAATCTATTCATTACTTTGACTTTTTCTTATTCACAAATTTACAAGTATATTCGCAGCTAGTTTTTCATTCCATTTTGGATGTTTTTGATGCCGATTTTACTATGTCACAATTAAAGGTTTATAATTCATTAAGTAGGGAAAAAGAAGTATTTGAACCCATAACACCGGGCTACGTGGGCCTTTATGTCTGTGGACCGACCGTCAGTGGAGAATCGCATTTGGGTCATGCTCGTCCGTACATCACATTCGACGTAGTGAATCGTTATTTGCAGCATCTGGGATACAAAGTGCGCTATGTGCGTAACATCACCGATGCGGGGCATTTCGAAGAAGAGGGAAAGGCGGCAGAAGATAAAATCAGTTCGAAAGCCAAATTAGAAAAACTCGAGCCAATGGAACTGGTTCAGAAATACACCAATCTTTTCCATTGGGGAATGAAGGCTTTCAATACGCTCGATCCGAATATCGAACCGACTGCCACTGGCCATATTATCGAGCAGATCGAAATGATCAAAAAGATATTGGCAGACGGCTATGCCTACGAAACAAATGGTTCCGTGTATTTTGATGTCGAAAAATACAATACAGACTTTTCCAAAAGGGACCTGCCTTATGGTATATTGAGCGGTCGTGTATTGGAAGAGCAGGAAGCGTCTTCGCGCGAATTGTCTAACCAAGACGAAAAACGCAACAAAGCGGATTTTGCCTTATGGAAAAAAGCGCCACCTGAGCACTTAATGCGCTGGGCAAGTCCCTGGGGCGAAGGTTTTCCTGGTTGGCATATTGAGTGCTCTGCGATGAGTACCAAATATTTGGGTGAACAATTTGACATACACGGTGGCGGTATGGACTTGCAGTTTCCACACCACGAATGCGAAATCGCACAGAGTGTCGTCTGCAACCACAAGATGCCGGCTCGCTATTGGGTGCACAACAATATGATTACGATCAACGGTCGTAAGATGGGAAAGACTTACAACAACGTCATCAAGTTGACAGAACTTTTTTCCGGAAACCATCCAGAATTGGCACAGCCTTACCACCCAATGGTAATTCGTTTTTTCATTTTGCAAACACAATATCGTTCGACGCTCGACTTTAGCAATGAGGCTTTGCAAGCTGCGGAAAAGGGTTTGAAAAGGCTATGGGAAGGATACGAAACTTTACAAAATCTTTCTTTACCCAATACAGGCGAAGCGAAAGATCCTGAATTGGACGAAAAAGTACGTAAACTGGTAGCGGAATTCGACGAGTTCATGAACGACGATCTCAATACGGCAAGAGTTTTGGCCAATATGTTTGAGTTGGTTCCTATCATCAACGGTATCAAAGGCGGGCAGGTTGCCGCGGATGCACTTTCGTCAGATACTATTGCCTTATTAAAAGAGCAGATGAAAGTTTACGTGGAAGATATTTTGGGTTTACAGTCATTGGAAGACAACAGAAACGAAAAACTCAACGCCATCATCGAACTCTTGATAAAAATGCGAAAAGAAGCCAAAGGCAACAAAGACTATGTCACCAGTGACCGTATTCGAAACGAATTGTCGGCTTTCGGAATTATGCTAAAAGACGAAAAAAACGGTGACATGAGTTACTCGTTTTCTTAAGAAAATAAGAACTTCTCCGTAACCCTCCCAATCGAGGGGAGGGAAATAAGGGCGGGGCTGATGTAATTTATTGGATATTCATTCTTATCGATTATTATACTATTTATGAAACAAACCGCTTTTACAGAAAAGCATATTGCACTTGGTGCCAAGATGGCTGAGTTTGCTGGTTACAATATGCCGATTAGTTATTCAGGTATCAATGATGAGCACGCAACCGTGCGTAACAATGCAGGCATTTTTGACGTCAGCCACATGGGCGAGTTTATTTTGAAAGGGCCAAAGGCATTGAATCTTATCCAAAGAATTACGAGCAACGACGCATCCAAACTAGTAGAAGGCAACGCACAATACAGTTGTTTTACCAATGATGAGGGCGGTATTGTGGATGATTTGATCGTTTACTGTTTGATCCCCAATCAAGAGTATATGTTGGTTGTCAACGCCGCCAATATTGAAAAAGACTGGAATTGGGTTTCTGGACACAACCACGAAGGTGTCGATATGAAAAATATCAGTGACAAAACCTGTCTTTTGGCAATACAAGGCCCCAACGCATGTAAACTCATGCAGTCTCTAACAGATATTGATCTTCAAAACCTGAAATATTATACTTTTCAAAAAGGAACATTTGCCGGTGTGGAGGATGTTATTGTCAGTGCTACAGGCTATACAGGTTCAGGTGGTATTGAGATCTATTTTGAAGACAAAGGAAACAATGCCAATACAATTTGGGACAAAATATTTGAAATCGGTGGACCTCAAGGTTTGAAACCAATCGGTTTGGGTGCACGCGATACCTTACGTTTGGAAATGGGTTATTGTTTGTATGGTAATGATATTGACGATACGACATCACCATTGGAAGCCGGATTGGGATGGATTACCAAATTGAAAAAAGAAATACCGTTTACGGCAAAAGAAAAACTGGAAGCGCAAAAAGCTGCAGGAATTCCACGCAAATTGGTAGGCTTTGAATTGATTGAAAAGGGAATCCCACGTCATGATTACGCCATCGCAGATGCCAATGGCAACAGTATTGGTCGTGTGACAAGTGGTACTATGGCGCCATCTTTGGGGAAGGCAATCGGTCTCGGTTATGTAACTACCGAAAATGCATCCGTAGGTACGGAAATAGCCATTGTCATTCGCGACAAACAAATCAAAGCAAAAGTGGTGAAATTTCCTTTTGAATAGTTTCGCTGATGAAAGTTTGAAAAAGAGCCCTATTCTCGGATAGGGCTCTTTTTTTGTCTAATATGCATTGATCTTCTATTTTGTCAAAATATATTGGAGAAAACTATAATTTTATCGGACAAATGAAGCCAAAAGAAGAAATCCCCGTCCACCACATTCACACACATCTGAAAGATTCTTTTTTTGTGAGGTTTTACCAAAATTTGGATGATGGTTCGGAAATCTGGATGAATACCAAGCATCGAGACGAATATTACATTTTGCTTGTATTGGAAAATGGTAGTCTGAAATTGAACGTGGACTTTCAATGTTTTGAACTTAATGGAAGATCTGTCTTTTACGTAAAACCAGGGCAGATTCACGATGTTTATTTTTTTGACGGCAATGCAGGTTGGGTAATCGCTGTCGAGCCCGGTTTTTTGCATCGGTCCTATCGGCAAGAATTGGACAATATGCAAGTAGTGCCCAACAGTTTGGATGACAACGAACACTTCCAATTGCTTCAAAGGATGCTGCAGATTGTAAAAAATATTCCCGAAACTTCCTCTCCCAAACTTAAAAAAGACCTGATCAATAGTTTGGTAGGAGTTTTTATTGCATGTTTCCGTAAAGAGGCACAATCGACTGCAGCTATTCCCGAAAGGTGGCAGCAACTATATAACCAATTTAGAGAAAATGTATCGCATGATTTCCTTGCAGTAAAAAAGCCTTCCCAATATGCGGACAGCCTTCATCTATCATTGTCTTACCTCAACGAAGTCGTGAAGTCCGTTTCTGGTTTTACGGTTTCCTATTGGATCAACTATGAAATAGTATTGGAAGCCAAGCGGCTTTTGTATCATACGAGCCTCACTATCAAAGAAATAAGTTATAAACTAGGTTATGAGGATCCCGCTTATCTGTCTCGGATATTTACCAACAACACAGGCTTAAGTCCTCTGTCTTTTAGAAAGAAAAACCGTGAATAGTCCATATTTTCCCTCGTAATAGCCAATATTGGAGCAGCCTCTTTTTCGTAGTATTGCATACTTAAATTTTTTATCCGTATGAATTACTTAAAAAGGCAGGCTTTGAACCTGTTGGAAAAAAGAATGCTGCGCAGAGGATCTGTATTGGATGTAAGACTCTGGTCTCCAGCAACCATCTGTGAGATTGACCTCTACTTACCTGATGCGGATATGTCCAGATGGGACAGCGTTCAGCACATCAAGATGAAAGTTGCAGACGCCACTTATAGAGACTATACACCTGTATATTGGGACGCAGAAACGCATACTTGTACTTTGATTTTGGATTTGGAACACGGTGGCCCCGGCACCGACTGGGCCAAGATGTTAACCAAAAACATATCCATAGAATATATTGGTATTGGTAAGACCCCTCATCGCCCAGTTTCAGGCACAATGCTCGGTTTTGGTGATGTGAGTGCCATGGCACATTTACTCGCTTTGGAATATCTAGCCAAAGAAAAAAGCAACATTACTGGCGGTATCTGTTTCCGTTACCCCAACCATGCGCTGGAATTCAGTGAATATTTCAAATCCAACTATCAGCCTATTGTACTGAACGAAAACACTGCTTTCCACGATAAATGGGAAGGTTGGCTGGAAAACCACACTTTATTGGCACAAACTGTTTTTGTGGTGGGAAATATTCCTTCAGTTGTGAAGTTTAGAAAATTCTTGAAATCGCATTCGACGTTTAACGGCAATATAAAAGCAGAAGGATTTTGGCAATAGGTATAAAACTCAAAATAGTTGCGTCAATGGGAAACCATTGGCGTTTTTTATTTCTGGCAAAATTGGCTACTTTGTCACGGATTAATTGTTTCAAATGATTCAAGAATGAACATACGAAAGATAAATTTTGCTTTGTTTCTAATAGGATTGACCACGTTTGTTTCCTGTTCCAAATCAATCGTACAATCCGGTAAGGCGTCCTATTACGCTGGAAATTTTATTGGAAAGAAAACTGCCAATGGCGAAACGTTTGCCAAATACAAAAAGACAGCAGCGTCCAAAACCTTACCGTTCGGAACGAAAGTAAAAGTGACCAATATGACAAATGGAAAATCAGTCAAAGTGCGTATCAACGATCGAGGCCCGTTTGTTGCTGGTCGTGATATTGATCTAAGTTGGTTAGCTGCGAAAAAAATAGGAATGTTGGACCAAGGAGTTGCTCCTGTGCAACTGAAATACAAGCTCCCAAAGAAATAATCGACCACTTTTAGCGTTTTAAAAGGGAAAACAGGAATCCTTATTTTGGCAAAAAAAATTCTTTTTACGGTTACCAATGACCTCAATTTTGATCAGCGCATGCAGCGTATCTGCAGTACGCTTCAGCAAAATGGTTACATCGTAAAACTAATTGGTCGACGATCGAAAAGTTCAAAGACTCTTTCTTCGCAAATCTTCCAACAGAAAAGACTGCGCTGTTTTTTTTCTTCCGGTCCACTTTTTTATGTGGAGTATAATTTTCGGTTGTTTTTTTATCTTTTGTTTCAACGGTCTGATGCTATTTGCGCCATTGACCTTGATACGATATTGCCTGTTTATTTTATCAGCATTTTTCGCAATAGTAGACGTGTTTATGATGCGCACGAACTTTTTACGGAAATGAAGGAAATCGTTACCCGGCCTAGAATCCACAAGATTTGGAAATCAATAGAGAGATTTGCTGTTCCAAGATTCCGATTTGGTTATACGGTTAATACATTCATCCAAAATAATTTATCGGAACTTTATCATGTCAATTATGCAATAGTACGTAACCTGCCTTTTTATCATGAGGACATAACAGCCGATTATCCTACAGGAAAAATTTTTATTTATCAAGGAGCAGTCAATGAAGGTCGCGGTTTTGAAACATTGATTCCCTCCATGAAATATGTGGATGCTGAGTTTCAGATTTATGGCGAGGGTAATTTTTTTGACAAAACTAGGCAACTCATCAGAGATAATGATTTGGAAAAAAAAGTAAAACTTATGGGGAATGTTTTACCAGAAAAATTGCAAGCAATTACGCCTCACATGTTCGCAGGCATTATGATTGTCGAAAATTGTGGTTTGAGTTTGTATTATTCTTTGGCAAACAAGTTTTTTGACTTTATGATGGCGGGGATTCCACAGATCTGTATCGATTTTCCAGAATACAAAGCTATTAACGATCAATATCAATTTGCCTATATGATTCCTGACATAGAGACTGTAACTTTGGAAGGCGCAATGAACAAGCTGATCTGTGATCCAATATTGTATCATCAGCTTAAAAATAACGCTATGTCCGCAAGAAAAACACTCAACTGGCAACAAGAATCAAAAATTCTTTTGGATTTTTATAAATCTCTTTTCGAAAATGAGTAAAATACGATTTGGCATTGTAGGATATGGTCATATTGGAAAAAAGCATTACCAACATATAATTGCACATCCTGACTCGGAGTTGATCGCCGTTTGCGATATTGATATCAATACAACAAAAAATATAAATTCAAATAAAGTACAAACATTCTCATTGTTGGAAAAAATGTTGAGCACTTATAGTTTAGATGTGTTATGCGTTTGTACACCTAACTATTTGCATTGCGAACATACATTGATTGGTTTGGAAAATGGCTGTAATATTATTGTAGAAAAACCAATGGCGTTAAAGGTTTCAGACTGTGAAAGTATGATTTTGAAAGCGGAAAAAGTCGGCAAAAAAATATTTACAGTTATGCAAAACCGCTATGCACCTTCTGCACGATGGATCAAAAAATTGATTGAAACCAACGAACTAGGAAAAATATTTCAGATACAAATTAATTGCATCTGGAACCGAAGCCAGAACTATTATAGTCAGAACAATTGGCGAGGTACAAAAGAGAAAGATGGAGGTGTATTATTTACCCAATTTAGTCATTTCGTAGATATTTTGTATTACCTAAACGGAGATATCCAAAACTATTTAGGAGGAATGACTGCAAACTATAATCATTCTTATATAGAGATAGAGGATTCCGGATCATTTGTAATGCAATCGAAAAATGGATCTATAATAAATTTCAATTATTCTATTTGCTCATTTGAGCAAAACATGGAAAGCTCCCTAACTATTATTGCGGAAAAAGGAACAGTCAAAATCGGAGGACAATACCTCAACGAGGTGAGTTACTTCCAAATAGCAAACAAAAGCATACTAATTCCAAGTATGGAAAATAGATTATCGAATGATTATGGCTTCTATCAAGGAAGTATGAATAATCATGATAAAGTTATCGAAAATGTTGTTGAAAATTTACGCTTCGGAAAGCCGTTGGTGTCAACAGCTGAAGATGGAAAAGCCGTGGTTAATATTATAAGAAACATGTACAAATCCGCTAGGATAAATGAACGATAAACTCCATATTGTCTGCTTCACTATACCTTATCCCGTCAATTATGGTGGGATTTTTGACTTGTTTTATAAACTAAAAGCATTGAAGGAAAACGGGGTGGCGATTCATCTGCATTGTATCCAATATGGAAGTAACATCCATCAACCCGAACTAGAAAAATATTGCACAAAAGTTTCCTACTATAAAAGAAAAAAGATATTTCCAATACATTTATGGGGTTTGCCCTACATTGTCAAAAGCCGTATTATAAAAGAACTTGTACAAACTATCAACCAAGACAAAGCTCCAGTCTTGATAGAAGGAATTCACTGCTCAGGTATTGCCCCATTAATAACAGGAAGTAGAAAAATAATCATCAGACTACACAATGCGGAATATGTCTATTATGACAATCTAGCTAATTCTACATTGAATATAGTGAAACGTATCTACTATAAATCTGAATCAAAACGCCTTAAAGTATGGGAAAAATTTCTGGTTGATAAAGGATATAGTTTCAATACCGTTTCATTGTTAGACAAGAAAATATATGAAACTCAACTAAACTGTAAAAACGTTTCTTACTTGCCTCTTTTTTTACCCGATTGGAAAATAAAAAATTCGTTACTTGGAAAGGGAACTTTTTGTCTCTATCAAGGAAATTTGGATGTGGAAGAAAATCAAGAAGCCGTCAAATGGTTGATACAAAACGTTTTTACCAAAATAGACGTGAGGCTTTATGTTGCCGGAAAATCAAATGGAAAATTTGTTCGCCAATATCACTCAAACAATACTCGAATTTCATGGTTCGAAAATCCATCTGACCAAGAAATGAATGCCTTGATTGAGAATGCGCATATACACATTTTACCGTCTTTCAATGCTACTGGAATCAAGATAAAACTGCTCAATGCCTTGTACAATGGGCGTTTTTGTTTGGTTAATGAGGCCACGGTTAAGGATTCCGGATTGGAACAACTTTGTACAGTTGCCAATTCTGCTGAAGATTTTCAAGAAAAAATTATGAACCTGTTTGAGCAATCATTCTCACAAAAAGACATTGATTTTCGTACAACTATATTGGATAAAATATTTGACAACAAAAAAAATGCTATGCTTCTCAAGCAACAGCTTTTCGAAACATAGCATCATATATTTTCAGTAAATCTTATAGTCTTTCCGCAACTACCTCTGTAACGTTACTATCCAATACAGCACCTTTTTCTGTTTTCAATATTCTGGAAGGATAATTTTCGATAACGATGAAATCGTGTGTTGCCATGACAACGGCAGTTCCAAAATCACGGCTGATACTAGTCAATAGCTGCATGATCTCGTCACTCGTTTCAGGATCAAGGTTTCCGGTAGGTTCATCCGCCAATATCAATTTAGGTGAATTGAGCAAAGCGCGTGCAATATCGACACGTTGTTGCTCACCCCCCGACATTTCAAAAGGCATTTTGAAACTTTTACTTTTCAAACCGACTTTATCCAAAACTTCATTGATCTTGTCATCCATCAAGGCTTTATCTTTCCAACCTGTAGCTTTCAATACAAATTCCAGATTTTTGTAAACGTTACGATCGGTTAGAAGATTGAAATCCTGAAATACAACACCCAACTTACGTCGCAAGTAAGGAACGGTTTTCCAATTCAACGTTTTGATATCAAAACCAGCAACTTCCGCTTCCCCTTCTTTCAAAGGCAATTCGCCGTAAAGCGTTTTCAAAAGACTACTTTTCCCTGTTCCCGTTTTTCCAACCAAATAAAGGAATTCACCTGCCTGTACGGAAAAATAGACGTTTTGTAATACCAGGTTTTGTCCCTGATAGATATTTGCATTCTTTACGGAAATTACGTTTTCTGCCATTGTTGCTAATTATATTTTCAAAGATAACTAATCGATACGGACTGCTCCGTAAAAAAGTGTTATGAGCGAGATATAAGATTAACTAACTCCGTCAGTCGCTATGTCTTTGTTGATCTTAGCGACCAAACCTTGCAATACTTTTCCAGGGCCAACTTCCGTAAATCTGGTGGCTCCGTCTGCAATCATTGCCTGTACACTTTGCGTCCATTTAACAGCACCAGTCAATTGCGCAATAAGGTTTTGTTGGATCGCTTTTGGATCCGTAACCGCCTGCGCTACAACGTTTTGGTAAACGGCTGCTGTTGGGGTTTTGAATTCTGTTGCCAATATTGCTTGTTCCAATTCAGCTTTGGCAGGAGCCATCAAAGGCGAATGGAATGCACCTCCAACTGGTAAAGGCAATGCTCTTTTTGCTCCGGCAGCTTTCATACGTTCACAAGCAATCTCAATGCCTTTGGTAGATCCACTAATGACCAACTGTCCAGGACAGTTGTAGTTAGCAGCGACTACTATTTCACCTTCTTTTGTTATTTCAGCACATATTTCTTCCACTTTATCGTCTGCCAAAGCTAAAACTGCTGCCATCGTTCCGGGTTGTAATTCACAAGCTTTCTGCATCGCACTTGCACGAATGGCTACTAATTTCAAAGCAGATTCAAAAGTCAATACACCATTGGCAACCAATGCGGAAAATTCACCTAAAGAGTGTCCAGCAACCATTTCTGGTTTTGCATCCGCAATCGTTTTGAAAGCAATAACAGAATGCAAAAAAACGGCAGGTTGTGTAACGTTGGTTTGTTTTAGATCATCGGCGGTACCGTTGAACATAATATCACTGATCTTGAAACCAATAATTTCATCTGCTTTTTCAAATAGTTCTTTTGCAATCGGATTGCTATCGTATAGGTCCTTTCCCATTCCTGGGAACTGACTTCCCTGTCCAGGGAATACAAAGGCATGTTTACTCATTATACATTTTTTATGGTCGGCAAAGATAGGATTTTGGAAAATGATTGTATTGGTTCTATTAAATCACAACTCCCCCACTCTGAAAATATTTTCTTGTATTCCTCTGTTTTTCAGTAGCATAAAATGCGAATGGATCGCCGCAAGTGCCGGATAAGATTTGTAAGGGATATGGTACATATTGGCATAACGGCAGATAATAGGCGTAATGTAAGGATAGTAAGTATGTGCCAAATGTGGAAATAGATGATGCGCCACATGGTGCGTAAATCCTCCATACAGAAAAGTCGCCAAGCGATTATTGGCACTAAAATCTTTTGTAACGGAAATCTGGTGAACAGCCCAAGAAGTATTCATTTTTCCATCGATTGGCGCTTCTGGAAATTCTGCCTCTTCGTCTGCATGTGTGGAGACCAGCGCGACAACGCCTACCATACTAGACACAAGATGCATCATCATCCAAGCGCCGAAAACAGTACCGAAATCCTGATCCAAAATCCAATACGGAACTATAAGTAAATAGAAAATATTAAGAAACTTGAAGAAAAAAAGTTTCAAATATTCGATTCGAGGAATGTGAACGACACGTTTTAATATATTGTCTTTTTTTTCAAAAAAATCCTTGAAATCTCGTACAAACAACCAATTGATCGTGTAGAACGGATACAAAAAAAACATGTAGATATGCTGGTAACGGTGGTAATGTTCCCATACTGAATTAGGAAAAATGCGTACCAATTTACTCTGTTTTATATCAATGTCCCAATCCTGGATATTGGCATGAGGATGATGCAAAAGATTATGTCTTTTTACCCAAATAAAACTATTGCCACCGAAAAGTTCTAAGTTTTTGACATAGAGATTATTCCATCTTTTATTGCGGAAAGCACATTGATGAGCCGCGTCATGTATACTGTTGACAAACATAACAATCATTGCAACTCCCATCAATATATAAAAAGCAAACAAGCAAAAAGCATTGCTTCCCTCCAGTAAAATCAATGCATAAAACAACCAATACACAACCAAAAGAAAAATGGCCTTTTGCGTGTTTTTTCTCTGTAATTCTGGATTTTCCAATACAAGTGCTTGCACTTCCGCTTTTAGTTTTTTGTAAAATCCGTCTATTTCTTCCTTTTCAAAAACAGGTTTTACCAATTCCATCTTCCATTACTGTTTTACGATACGCATGAGTTTACCTGAATCCGTTACGACGTAAAGATTTCCATCCGAGCCTGTTTTTATCCTGCGAAAACGCTCTCCCATCCCAAACAAAAGGCGCTCCTCTCCCACTACTTTATTGTTTTCGATTTTCAAACGGACCAAACAAGAACCGCTTAACCCGGATAGAAACAAATCATTTTTCCATTCTGGGATTTTGTTTCCAATGTAAAAGGTCATGCTTCCCGGCGATACGACCGGATCAAAATAATAAATTGGCTGTTCCATCCCTGTTTTTTGTTGTATGCCGTCTCCTACTTTTTCACCGCTATATTCAATACCGTAGGAGATGATGGGCCAACCATAGTTTTTACCAGGGCGAATAATGTTGATCTCGTCACCTCCTCTTGGGCCAAACTCAGCTTCCCATAAAGCGCCTGTGACAGGATTCCAGTCTAACCCATCAGGATTACGAAAACCATAGGCATAGATTTCAGGTCTTGCTT
>QFOI01000524.1 GCA_003241175.1 Pseudopedobacter saltans | reverse complement strand
GCTTTAAACAAGGTTGCCAAAGCGGAGGAATACTATAAAATCAAAAAATGCTGACCAACAGTCCAAAGAAAAGCACCACTAAATGCCAGACTGTGATTGAAAGGTCATGCAAAACTAAATGAATTTCAAATCTTAAAAAAATTGAATGGTCGGATTTTTTTAATCGGTATCTTGCTACGTCGTAATTTTTTACCCAAATGAGAAGAAAAAATCTATTTGCATGGGCAGGTTTTGCCCTTTGTTTTTCGAGCACGCAAGCACAGTTAGTTAAGTACATCAATCCTATTATCGGGACTGCGAGGATGGGACACACCTATCCCGGTGCTACAGTTCCATTCGGAGCGGTGCAGTTGAGCCCAGACACAGACACCATCCCACATAATGTCAACGGTAAATACCAAAAAGACGTTTATAAATATTGTGCTGGTTACCAATATGAAGACAAAACTATTGTTGGTTTTTCGCATACACATTTCAATGGGGTTGGACATTCTGACCTAGGCGATTTGTTGATGATGCCGACAACTGGTACTTTGCAGCTAAATCCGGGAACAGCAGATCATCCCGAGAATGGTTTTCGTTCCAGATATTCTCATTCTACAGAAAAAGCTGAGGCTAACTACTATTCCGTTCAGTTGGAGGATCACAATATAAAAGCCGAATTAACAACCACAACTCGTGTCGGTGTTCATCGGTACACATTTCCACAGTCCAACGATGCGCATATCATATTGGACATGGTCTACAATATCTACAATTACGAAGGTAAAAATGTGTGGAGTTATGTTCGTGTATTGAACAATTCAACTATTGTTGGCTACAGACAGACCAACGGTTGGGCAAAAAACAGAACGGTTTATTTTGCCTTGAAATTTTCTAAACCATTCAAACAATATGGTTATAAAAATTTTTCCAAAAACGAGACTTATGGCGGATTCTGGAGAAGGTTTGACATTAACCACAATTTTCCCGAAATATCCGGACATGATCTAAGATTGTATTTTGATTTTGATACAAAAGAGGGCGAATCCATTGTTTCCAAAATGGCTATTTCGCCTGTTAGTTGGGCCAATGCGGTTGAAAATATGCAAGCAGAAGCTCCTGGTTGGGATTTTGACGCTATCAAAAAAGCAGGGCAAGATCTTTGGGAAAATGAATTGGAACGTATTGCGATTAAAACTGCAACAGAAGAACAAAAGATCAATTTTTACACAGCGATGTATCACGCCTTTATCAATCCAACTGTTTACACGGATGTAAACGGTCAATACAAAGGCAATGACCAACAAGTACACACTGCAAAGGATTTCACCAATTACACTACATTTTCTCTTTGGGATACCTATCGTGCAGAGCATCCATTTTTAGCGTTGATACAAACAAAAAGAGCCAATGACATGATTCAGTCTATGTTGGCTCATTATGACCAAAGCAGTATTGGAATGCTTCCAATATGGTCTCATTATGCGAATGACAACTGGTGTATGTCAGGTTACCATGCTGTCACCGTTTTATCTGATGCGGTGGTAAAAGGTATCAATACATTTGATGCCAACAGAGCTTTAGAAGCCGCCTTAAAAACTTCCAACAATCCTTATTACGACAATATCACAGTCTACAAACAACTAGGTTTTATTCCTGATGAAAAAAGCGGAACATCCGTTTCGACAACACAAGAATATTCTTTTGACGATTGGAGTATTGCACAAATGGCGAAAAAATTGGGTAAAAGCAACCTCTATCAAGAATACATGAAACGTTCACAGAGTTACAAGCAGCTATTTGATCCTTCTATTGGTTTCATGCGTCCGAAATCAGCAAACGGAGTTTTCCGCAAGACATTTGATCCATTGGAAACGGAAGGGGAAGGTTTCATTGAGGGAAATAGTTGGAATTTCACCTTCTTCGCACCGCAAGATCCAAAAGCACTTATTCAGTTAATGGGAGGAGAAAAACGTTTCATACAAAGATTGGATTCCCTGTTCACTATGGAATTACCTGACAAATATTTTGAACATACGGAAGACATTTCCAAAGATGGATTGATCGGCAACTATGTACATGGCAACGAGCCTAGCCACCATGTTCCTTATTTGTACAACTACACTTCCCAACCATGGAAAACGCAGGAGAAAGTTCGCATGATATTGAATAGCCAATACCACAACGGTCAAGCTGGGCTTGGTGGTAATGACGACTGCGGACAGATGAGTGCTTGGTACATATTTAGTTCACTCGGCT
>QFOI01000523.1 GCA_003241175.1 Pseudopedobacter saltans | reverse complement strand
GTCAAGTTTTCATGGAAATAATCTTTTTGCTAAATAAATATTTGAATGATTAAAATAGCAAGATTTAAAATAGTTTTTCTGAGTTGGCTACTGTTGCTTTCCGCCACAGTAGTCGCTCAGAAAAAGAACTATCAAGTGGTCAATATAGGTTTTTACAATTTGGAAAACTTTTTTGATACGACACATGATGCTGGAAAAAACGATTACGATTTTACTCCTACAGGCAAAAAAGGATATACCGGAGCGGTTTATTTACAGAAGTTGCACAATATGGCTTCTGTTTTGAAAGATATGGGAACCGCCTATTCACCTGATGGCATTGCTGTTTTGGGTGTTTCTGAAATAGAGAATGAAAATGTATTGAATGATTTGATTCATGATCAACAGATCGCTGGAAGGAACTACAAATTTGTACATTATGAGTCTCCTGATGCTAGAGGTATTGATGTTGCCTTGCTGTATAATCCCTCTTATTTTACAGTTGAGACTAGTCGTCCCTTGAAGGTGGAACTTCCTGCTGGCTCTCACAACGGAGCAAGTGCGACGAGGGATATTTTGTACGTAAAAGGAACAATAGATGGTGAAGTTTTTCATTTCTTCGTTAATCACTGGCCATCGAGACTAGGAGGTCAAGCTGCTTCAGAAGGAGATAGGGCAATTGCTGCCAACGTTGCAAGGCATGCAGCCGATTCCATATTTGGAGTTGATCCTAAGGCAAACATAATTTTGATGGGGGATCTCAACGATAATCCGGATAATAACAGTGTTACAAAAGTGTTTCGATCCAATGGTGATTTGAAAGACAATGATTTGACAAGTTTTTATAGTCCTTTTCTTCAAATGTTTAGTAAAGGAATTGGTACATTGGCTTACCAGGATGCTTGGGCGCTTTTTGATCAGATTATTATCAGTCGCAACTTGTTGAGCCATGAAGACCCTACAAAGCATTATTTTTTTTACAAAGCTTCTATATTTAAACGTGATGACATGATCCAGTTGACAGGTCGGTACAAAGGTTATCCTAAAAGAACCTACGATTTTGACCGGTTTGCAGATGGATTCAGTGATCACTTTCCTACATTTATTACGCTCCTTCGGGAAAGTAACTAATCAGTAAAACAGATTTTATTATGCTCTTAAATAGTTTTAAAAAAATTATCTTTTCCGCTTCAGGACTGCTGACATTGTCACTGCTTTGGACGAGTTGTCGAAAAGATGTGGTTAATCCTGTTGATACACCATCTGAAGTGACTATAAAAGATACGCTTTATCCCAATATCCCAATTACATTGGCTTCCGATACTTTAGTTGCTGCGGACACTTTGGATAATGGCAATCTTTTGTTGGGAAATCCTACAGTTGCTGCTCATAAGATCGACAGTGTAACCAATTACCTTATCAATACTACCTATTACGTAACCTCTTATAATTCTAAAAAAGGGATTCCTAATTGGGTGAGTTGGCATTTGACTAAAACGGATATTGGTTCTGTTTCGCGTAGTGATGCTTTTGCTAATTACACATCCCTTCCAACCGGTTGGTATCAAGTATTGTCGACTAGTTATCAAGGAAGTGTTACTGGTTTTGATAGAGGACACAATTGTCCATCAGGTGACCGTACAAGTACGACGGCTGCCAATACAGCTACTTTTTACATGATCAATATGATTCCTCAAGCTCCGACGTTGAACCAAGGTCCTTGGGAAGGATTGGAAAGTAAAATCAGAGATTCCATTGTTACAAATCAAAGTAAGGAAGTTTATATTGTGATGGGTAATTATGGTGTAGGTGGAAGTGGCACAAAAGGTGGTACGACAAGTACAATTGATGATGGGAATATAACAGTGCCTAACCATGTCTGGAAAGTGGCTGTTATTTTGGATAATGGGAATGGCGACTTGAACCGCATAACCTCTTCAACGACTGTGCTCGCAGTTGATATGCCTAATACCAATACTTTGTACACTACTTCCAACAAAACGGCTTGGCGCA
Organism: Pseudopedobacter saltans; assembly: GCA_003241175.1. Taxonomy (GTDB): domain Bacteria; phylum Bacteroidota; class Bacteroidia; order Chitinophagales; family Chitinophagaceae; genus Rhizosphaericola. The sequence goes on along the minus strand of QFOI01000523.1, from coordinate 263 downwards.
ATTATATCACAACAATCAATGATATAGAAACTGCTTCTAAGGCTGCGGGAAGACCAATTGATATTCTTTCTCGTCTTAGCTCTACTGTCAAAACAGCATTAAAAGCCAAAAAATATACGGATTAAACCCGTTGTGCATTTAGAGATTTTTTTCATTAATTCGGTACTTAGATTGCTTCACTTCGTTCGCAATGACGTTTGACTGCTATCGCATTTCAACAAAAATGTCCGTCATTGCGAGGAAGAATGACGAAGCAATCTCTT
>QFOI01000522.1 GCA_003241175.1 Pseudopedobacter saltans | reverse complement strand
CATCACCTGTATTGTCCGTATAGCCACCAATCTTAAATTGTGCCTTAGGGAAAAACTTGATGATGGTTACCAAATTGTTCAACTGATTGTAGGAAGAATCGGTAATAACAGAAGATCCTGTATTGAAACGAACATTGGTAAAATCAAACCAGTTACCTGCTACTGTATCCAAAGTGGCAGTAGTATCCGAAAGGAAATTGTACAATTTGTATTCAGTACTGAATTCACCAACATGCAATGTGTCTTTTCCTAAAACCAAAGCTGTCAATGTGCCTTCATCGTAGATGAAATTACCAGCAGAATCCAAACTACCTTTTGGCTGTACTGCTGATGTGGAAGATTCTTCAGTATGTTCTTCCTGTTTTTCTCCATGACCGCCAGCAGGATTGTTTCCTTTGTATTGGCAACCATAGGCAAACAATAAGGCAATAAGGCTCAATACGATAACTTCCGGCAAGATGGTTCTGGTATTGTTCTTTTCTTGATAATCTTCTTCGTGATGCATAATAATCTGATGTTTAGGACAAAAATATGTTTTTTTGAATACTGGTTTACAATTTCGTGACAAAAATAAGCAAACAAACCTTTTTACAAAGAGAACTGCGCCTTGAAATATTGATTTGGCAAAAAGTCCAAATCAGGACGCTCCTTAAAAATACCAAAACAAGTACTTCCTGTACCGCTCATAGATGCATATATTGCTCCATTGTCGTATAAAAGCCTTTTCAGGTTTTCGATTTCTGGATATTGTGGAAATACAACTTTTTCAAAATCATTGTACAAATGATCTTTCCAATCTTCCACAGGTATGCTCACTATTTTTTGAAAATGGCTATCAATATCATGTAGATTTAAAGCTTGAAATGCAGCACCAGTCGAAACATGAATACCCGGATTGACCATCAGTATGTAAAAACCGGTTAAATCAATATTGACCTCTTGCATTTTTTCGCCACGAGATTCGGCAAAAACAGGTTTGTTCCAAATGAAAAAAGGGCAATCACTTCCCAATATCAAAGCATATTGACAAAGCTGATCTTGTGTCAATCCAAGATGGAATTTATCATTCAAAAGCTGTAATGCAAAAGCACCATCAGCACTTCCGCCACCAAGTCCAGCTCCTGTTGGTATTGTTTTGTACAAAAACATTTCCACATTGGGCAAATCTGGAAAGTCCTTTTTCAATAGGTGAAACGCTTTTACACAAAGATTGTCATTCGCTTCGCCCTCAACAGCAATACCTTCTTGTCTAAAACTAAATTGGGAAGAGGGAATTACTTCCAATATGTCTTTCTGCTGTACAGGATAAAAAATGGTTTCGAGATCATGGTAACCATCCGTTCTTTTGCGTCTGATATGTAGACCGAGGTTTATTTTGCAGTTGGGGAAAACGACCATTTTATTTTGTTCTGCGCTTTATTTCATCTCTTATAGCAATGGCAGCGATATAGTCTTCATTTTCCAAAACAGTATTTAACTTTTCTTCCAACTCTTCCATTGTGAGATTTCTCAATCCGTTGTCCTCTTCCTGTTCCAATGGTTTTATTTCCTCCTCAGAAGTTTGCATATTGGAAAAACCTTCATTGGGATTGCCTGCATCGTCCAATACGATACCCGCATTATCCAAAATATGGTCATAGGTATAAATAGGACATCCAAATCTTACAGCCAAAGCAATCGCATCGGACGTACGGCTATCTATCTCCACGGTATCTTTTTCGCTAATACAGATCAATTTGGAATAAAAAATACCTTCATGCAATTCCGTAATGACGATTTCCATCAATTCAATGTCAAAAGCATTCATGAAATTTTTCATCAAGTCATGCGTAAGTGGCCGACTAGGTTGCATTCTTTCCAAGGCAACAGCTATTGCCTGCGCTTCAAAGCTACCAATTACGATAGGCAATCTTCTCAATCCGTTGACTTCGCCTAATACAACAGCATAAGAGTGTGTCTGTGTAATGCTGTGAGACAAAGCAATAATTTCCAATTCGATCTTCTTCATATTTTTCGTCAACTACGAATATGTTGTGTTTTGTGCAAATGTAAAAGAAATATGCATTATCAATGAGTGTATATAAAGAGAAAACCAATACTCAATAGGTTAATACACTAGGTTAATACACTCAATTTCACATTTTTAAGTATATTTTGTTCAACTAAAACTGTACCGAATTAATCCAAACTTAAATGCAATAGATTGCGTAAATCCAATATGGACGGATTTTTTCGAACCATTATTTCAAATTTTTCCCT
>QFOI01000521.1 GCA_003241175.1 Pseudopedobacter saltans | reverse complement strand
AGTGAACAAGGGGTTCAAGTGGACCATATCTCTAAATCTCAATGTAAACAAAGATAAAATATTGAACTATTATGGTGTTAACTACAATACAGGAGGTGTTGGTATTGTCGGAGAAAAGGGAAAACCGGTTTATTCCCTCTATGCTTATAAGTGGGCAGGTTTAAATCCTCAGACAGGCAACCCTCAGGGCTATGTTGATGGAGAAAAAAGTGAGGATTACAATACCATAATGGATGAAGGGATGGAAGTTTCCAGTCTCCAATACAAAGGGTCGGCAATTCCGGTTGTATTTGGAAATATTGGTCATTCTTTTTCGTACAAAAGATTGGGGTTGGAGTTTCGTTTTACTTATGAGGCGGGACATTATTTTTTCCGCAATTCCATTAACTATTCCAACCTTTTTGCAAATGGTAGCGGACACGCTGATTTTACAGATAGATGGCAATATCCAGGGGACGAAAAACATACTGATGTTCCATCCTTGATTTATCCAGGAAATGCATCCAGGGATGCATTTTACAATGGTTCGGAAATATTGGTGGAAAAAGGAGACAATTTTCGTATACAGTACATCAATCTAAACTATAGCAATAAGTTTCCTATTTCAGGACAGAAAAAAATATCGTTCAAAATATATTTGGTAGCAAACAACCTAGGTATTTTGTGGAGAGCCAATCATCATCACTTGGATCCTGACTATAGAAACGAAACAATACCTCCATCAAAGACTTATTCGCTAGGATTACAAATAACACTTTAAAGATATATGTCATGATTAAACGCTTAAACCTTACCTATACCGTTGTCATTTTATGCTCCATAGTCTATCTAACAGGGTGCCAAAAATATCTTGATGCCAAATCCGACAAATCTCTAGTGACACCATCGGGCTTGTCAGATCTGCAATCAATACTTGACTACTATTTGAAAATCAACCAAACGGATCCTGGCGCAGGTCTGTTGTCTTCAGATGACTATTACCTGACACAAACAGATTATGACGGTATCGGAAATAATTACGGTAAAAATATTTATACATGGAACGAACAGGACTTGTTTCCATCCGGAACAAATGACTGGTCTAGAACCTTTGATAACGTCTATAGGGCAAATGTTGTATTGGATAACATATCTAATATTCCCACAAATGCGCAAAATGCTTCCCAGTGGAACAATGTCAAAGGACAGGCTTTGTTTCTTAGGACTAAGGCTTTTTTTCAAGCGTTGGTAATTTGGACAAAAAACTATGATTCTACAACCGCCAAAAATGAGTTGGGCATTCCCTTGCGTTTGAATAGTGACTTTGACGAAGTCTCAAAAAGGTCAACGCTTGAGGATAGTTACCAACGCATAATCCTAGACTGCAAAGAGGCTTCAGCCTTATTGCCCGATATCTCTGTACATCCCCTGAGAGGATCAAAATGTGCAGCATTGGGACTCTTAGCTAAAATCTATTTGTCCATGGGACAATTTGATAGCTCTTTCAAATATGCTGATGAGTGCCTTAATATAAAATCTTCTCTCATGGACTACAATGGAATATCCACCTCTGTAACATACCCAATGGACAAGTACAATGAAGAAATTATCTACGCGTCACAGATATCAACAGCTTTTTCTGCATCGAACAAACAAGTTGACTCCTTACTTTATTCATACTATGACTACAACGATCTGAGAAAAAATCTTTTCTACAAATCAAAGGGAAACGGCACCTATAGTTTCAAAGGAAACTACACTAAAAGTATATCATCCTTTAGTGGTATTGCAACAGACGATATATATCTTATTCGGTCGGAGTGCAATGCCAGACTAGGTAAGCTAGAAAAATCGGTTGAAGATTTGAACAAACTATTGTCAAAAAGATGGAAAACCGGAACCTTCGTTCCCTATAAAAATCTTTCAAAAGAATCTCTTTTGGCCGTTGTTCTTCTAGAAAGAAGAAAGGAACTGGCTTTTAGAGACTCTCGATGGATGGACTTGAAAAGATTAAACAAAGATGGAGCCGGCATAACACTTGAAAGACATGTTAATGGAAGATCCTATTTGTTGCATCCAAACGATCCAAGATATGCAATTGCCATACCAGTAGATGTAATAAATCTTTCTGGTATGGAACAAAATCCTAGATAAGTTATTAAACTTTTAATCCAAAACCCATTGACGTTTTTAATGTCAATGGGTTGCTAGCATGGAGGCATTTCTCATCTTAATAACGATTCTTCCTTAGTTCTTAGTCCTTATCGTATTGTCCGTGAC
>QFOI01000520.1 GCA_003241175.1 Pseudopedobacter saltans | reverse complement strand
GTTAAATAGTGAATCTGGTCAACTGTTAAAGCGATACCTTTTCCCCTGTTATCAATCATTACAAAGTCATTGCCCGTACCTTGAAATTTGTAAAATGAAACCTTCATGTACACTTCTCCTATCTTTCGATTTGATGATTTATGTAAATATGTTTTTCAAAAATTGACTGCAAATATACAACCTTTAAATTTGGCTAAGTATTTCTAATGACTTTATAATGAGTTTGTCCATGGTTTCAGCAGCGTTTTTGGTAAATGTTTTCGAAATTCTGTTAGCGATGATAGCGTTTACACTTAGACATTGATGTCCAAGCAATTTCCCCAATCCATAAATGGCACTCGTTTCCATTTCAAAATTGGAAATGCGGTAAGGTCCATAGCTGAAAGTCGTCAATTGGTCTATCAAAGATGGGTAGCTTAATCCAAGACGCAAAACGCGTCCTTGGGGGCCAAAAAAACCAGGGCATGTAACCGTTATTCCCTGATGGTAGCCATCCACAAAATTTTTAAGAAGAGAAGGTCCAGACATACTGATGTACGGTGACAACCTATTATCCAAACTGGTATGCGACATAAATGCACTTAACAGTTCGTTTTCTTGCTCGTTAGACTCATGCCTGTAAAAACTCATCACATTATCCAAACCCAAACCATGTGTGCCTGCAACAAAACTATCTACTGGAATATCGGCTTGCAACGCGCCACTTGTACCGATGCGTACGATCTGAAGGGATGTCAGATCTTGCTTGATTTCCCTTGTCGAAAAGTCGATATTGACCAATGCGTCCAACTCATTCATGACGATATCAATATTGTCCGGTCCAATACCAGAAGACAATACAGTAAGTCTTTTTTTGCCAATATATCCAGTATGGGAAACAAATTCTCTATGTTCGTTTTTGAATTCTATGGAATCAAAATGTTGGCTAATCAACGAAACGCGCCCAGGGTCTCCAACCGTAATAACAGTATCGGCTAATTCTTCAGGCTTTATGTCCAAGTGGTAAACAGCACCTCTATCGTTGATAATCAATTCACTTTCGGCAATACGACTGCTCATGGCTAGAATATTTTTTGGCAAAAATCGTATTTATATTGGACAAAAAAAGCAGTTAAATATTTTGTATTTCCAACGAAACGCTTATTTTTGCAACCCCTCTGCATATCAGGTACCATGGCCGAGCGGTTAGGCTGAGCTCTGCAAAAGCTCCTACAGCAGTTCGAATCTGCTTGGTACCTCCAAAATCCCCCAAATACAATGGGGGATTTTGTTTTATACTAGTTCCAATTTCATCATAATATCGGTTTGGGCTTCGCTTCCCAATTGGAAAATATGTTTATCAAATTCCTTAAATCCATTTTTTTGGTAAAAGTGAATGGCTCTTGCATTCTTTTCCCACACACCCAACCAGATATAACGTATTTTTCTTTCAGTTGCAATGTCAACAGTCTTTTCGTAAAGAAGCTGTCCAACTTTAAGGCCATGAAATGCTTTCAAGACGTAGATTCTTTCTATTTCAAGTGCATCGTCTTGTTGGCGCTCAGTCTGAGAATTTCCAAAATTTAGTTTCAGATAACCTATTATCAAATCCTCTTTTTGTGCAAAAAATATTTCGCTACAAGGATCCTGAAGTTCAAGTCTTAATTTTTCCAATGAAAAACCTTTTTCAAGATAATTGGCCATATTTTCTTTCGTATTATCTCCTGCAAAAGTTTCGACAAAGGTCGATCTGCCAATTTTTTGTAATTTTTCGATGTCGCCAATAAATGCTCTTTTAATTTCTATATTTTCCATTTCATGTTTTTATCAAGCAAAACTATTGTGGAAACAAGAAATCTTTTTTTACAAATGTTAAATAATTGACTGTATCAATTTCTATTTTTGTAATGATGGGACGTAAACTGATTGACCTTTTTTTTTACGGCAATTTTTATATTGGCGTTTTGGCTATTCTGCTTTCTATGGAAACGGCTTGCCAATTGCATATTCCATTGTGTCCACCACCATATTATGCACTGTTATTTTCCATGACTGCTGGCTATTACACCTACGCATATTCATGGTTGCCACAACAATACACTTCCAAAAATCCTAGGGCGCGGTGGTATCTACAACATCGGAAACTTGTCAATATAGTTTTGGTAGCATACTTAATCATTTGCCTGATTAGCTTGTTTTTTTTGTTGATTCAATATGGGGCAACTATTGCTAGTATTGATATTGATTACTGGATCATCTTGTTTGTTATGCTCCTGTCTGGTTTTTTC
>QFOI01000519.1 GCA_003241175.1 Pseudopedobacter saltans | reverse complement strand
CCAACGCTATTGGATATTACAAAAAAATGTCACCATTGACTGACCCTAGCTCTTTTATAGGCATTTACAATAAGATGTCTGTTTCATCGGAAAAACTGACCCCAGAGAAGTTTGATTACTACAAAAACGCCATAAACTATAGTCGAAATATTGGTGGCATTCATTTTATTTTTGTCAATATATGGCCAGATTCCAGCAACTTGATTTGGATGGAAAATGATTTGAAAACTGTTGATCCCAATACGCCCGTGATGATATTTACACACGACCCACCTGAGGGAGATCCACATCATTTTAGTGGAGCGGTTCATGATAGTTCGCATTTATGGGGAAACAAATACGAAAATCTTTTAGTCGAAAAACTAAAGGATGAACCCAAAGATTCTGTCTTGACAAACCAATATGAACAACGGCAATTTGTCCAATTTTTGAAAAAACATCCCAATATCAAAGCCTATTTTCACGGACACGAAAACTATACGGAATTTTATAGTTACACTGGAGTAGACAATGACATCAATATTCCAGTTTTCAGAGTGGACTCTCCCATGAAAGGCAATCTTTCCAAGAAAAACGAAACAGATTTGGCGTATGAAATAATTGATATTGACACGCATAATCGTCAACTAACCGTTAGGGAATGTCTTTGGAATACCAATAAGAAAAAAGGTGATGTCAAATGGGGTAAATCAAAGACTATAAACTATTAGCCTTTAAAATATAAAATCGGACTACCAAAAGAACAGATCTGAAAATATCGGATCTGCCTTTTTGTTTTTTGAAATGCTACCTTTACTCCCCGAAATCAGCAAAAGTGAAAAAGAAAGCATTAATTACGGCCAAAGTCCATCCTTATCTAATCGAAACATTGGAAAAGAATGATTACGAGGTCAACTATCAACCCAATATAACCAAACAAGAAGTGCAAAACCTTGCACACGATCTTGATGGATTGATCATCACCACACGTATAGTAGTCGGCCAATCAATTATCGATGCCGCACCCAAACTCAAATGGATCGGTAGGTTGGGAAGTGGAATGGAACTGATTGATGTTCCTTATGCGCAAAGCAAAGGAATACAATGCGAAAGCAGTCCAGAAGGAAACTGTAATGCAGTAGGCGAGCATAGTTTGGGTTTGCTACTGGGATTGATGAACAACATTCATAAAAGCGCGAACGAAGTGGCTGTTGGGCAGTGGATCCGTGATGCCAATAGGGGAGATGAACTTTCCGGAAAAACGGTGGGCATTGTCGGTTTTGGACACACTGGGCCAGCTTTTGCACGTGTATTGTCTTCTTTTGGCGTGACAATATTGGCACATGATAAGTACAAGTTTGGTTTTGGTATTGGAAATATCAAAGAGACTACGCCTGAGGATATATTGGAAAATGCCGATGTCGTGAGCATGAACATTCCATTGACGGAAGAAACTTTACATTACGCCAACGACGATTTTTTTGCAAAAATGCAACGCAAACCTTATTTCATCTCCTGTTGTCGTGGCAAAGTAACCGAGACATCGGCCGTCATCCGTGCTTTGCAAAATGGTCAGATTAAGGCTGCAGCATTGGACGTTTTGGAAAATGAAAAGTTGGAAACATTTACGCCAACACAAAAAGAAGAACTAGCTTGGTTAAGTCAACAGCCCAATGTTATCGTCACGCCTCATATTGCAGGCTACACACACGAAGCATTTTACAAAATGGCAAAAGTCGTATTGGACAAGTTGGGCATCAACTAAGATTTTAGCTTCTTATTTGCAATTAATATATTAAATTTGTTTTCTTTTTTATGTGCAGCGCCGCAGATATGTGGCGTTGTACTTTTTTTGTCTATGGTTAAATAAAATTGATATGAGTGACGTAATGTATTTCTCAAAAGACAGTTTTGAGAAGATGAAGAAGGAGTTACATCAACTAAAGACAGTTGACAGACCTGCCGCATCCAGAGCCATCGCTGAAGCCCGCGAAAAAGGGGACTTGCGCGAAAATGCCGAATATGACGCCGCTAAAGATGCCCAAGGCATCTTGGAAGCCAAAATTGCAATGATGGAAAACCAGATTGCCAATGCACGTATCGTTGACGAAAGTCAGATCGACACCAGCAAAGCTGCCGTATTGACTAAAGTGAAGATTACGAATATTGCTACTAAAAAAACATTCACTTACCAGTTGGTAGGAGAGCAGGAAGCCAATCTGAAAGAACAGAAAATATCCATCACTTCACCCATCGGAAAAGGCCTTATTGGTAAAAGCGTCGGCGAAAT